>NZ_JCAKNA010000025.1:0-38243 GCF_059515885.1 Acinetobacter sp. FY683
ATTAAATTTCATTCAAATAATTGTTGTAGATTTATTACAAAAGATATTTAATGTTTTGCGCCAAAATAAATCGTTGATTAACTTTTTGACCAATTTTGATCCATTTTCTGCTGAGGATTAAGCGTTGAAATACAACACACTTAATGAGTTCCTAGATTACGTAAAAACACGTGATGCATATCAACCAGAATTTCTTCAAGCTGTAGAAGAAGTGATGACAAGTTTGTGGCCTTTCATTGAAAAGAATCCACAATACGCAGCTCACGGTTTACTAGAACGTCTAGTTGAACCTGAACGTGCAATCCAATTCCGAGTTTCTTGGGTAGATGACCAAGGTCAGACACAAGTAAACCGTGCGTTCCGCGTACAGTACAACTCAGCTATTGGTCCATTTAAAGGTGGTATGCGTTTCCACCCATCAGTGAACCTTTCAATCCTAAAATTCTTAGGTTTTGAACAAACTTTCAAAAATGCTTTAACTACACTTCCTATGGGTGGTGGTAAAGGTGGTTCAGATTTTGACCCTAAAGGTAAATCTGAAGGCGAAATCATGCGTTTCTGCCAAGCATTAATGATCGAGCTTTACCGTCATCTTGGCTCTAATACAGATATTCCTGCTGGTGATATTGGTGTTGGTGGTCGTGAAGTTGGCTATATGGCTGGCATGATGAAAAAATTGAGCAATGACACTTCATGTGTATTCACTGGTAAAGGTTTAACTTTTGGTGGTTCATTGGCTCGTCCTGAAGCAACTGGTTTCGGTACTGTGTATTTCGCTGAGGAAATGCTCAAGACTCGTGGCGAAAGCTTCAAAGATAAAGTCGTAACAATTTCAGGTTCTGGTAATGTTGCTCAATATGCTGCTGATAAAGCAATGTATTTAGGTGCTAAAGTGGTTTCACTTTCAGACTCTGCTGGTACTGTATACGTGAAAGACGGTTTTACTGAAGAATTACTTGCTGAGGTAATGGAACTTAAAAACGTTAAACGTGGTCGTATCTCTGAATTTGCTGCTGCTCATGGTTTTGAATATCTTGAAGGTCAACGTCCTTGGGGTATTAAGTGTGATATCGCGCTTCCATGTGCAACACAAAATGAATTAGATGCTGACGATGCAGCTGTACTTCTTGCTAACGGTGTGAGCTGTGTTGCTGAAGGTGCAAACATGCCTTCTACTTTAGGTGCTGTAGAGAAATTTGTTGAAGCAAATATTCTTTATGCGCCAGGTAAAGCATCAAATGCGGGTGGTGTAGCGACTTCAGGTCTTGAAATGTCTCAAAACGCATTGCGTTTAGGTTGGACTTTTGAAGAAGTTGACGAGCGTCTTCATGCTATCATGAAAGAAATTCACCGTAACTGTGTTAAATACGGTACAAAAGAAGATGGTACTGTTAACTATGTTGATGGTGCTAACATTGCAGGTTTCGTAAAAGTTGCCGATGCAATGCTTGCTCAAGGCGTATTCTAAGCAAATACGTTGGACCCAAAAAAACCGAGGCATTAGCCTCGGTTTTTTTATATTTCAGATTAGCACTGAATATTTCAAACTAGAATTAAAGCACACCTTTAACCGCTTCACGTTCAATAGTCATATCGTGTACATAAGCATATTTTGATTGGTCAGCAGCAGGATTTTTGATTTCGTAGCGTTTAACACGAATCACTTGACGTTCATTTGGGTTATGTTGATAACCTTCAATGGCATCATAAAAGTTAGACCAGTTTTGATCTGCTTGCGTTTTAATGCCTTTATCGTTGTATTTAATTTCACGAACTTGTAGACACGTTTGAGGTGCTACGCCTTGGCATTGAACAGTATTTGGATTTACTTCTAGGAAAATCGTTTCACCTTGAGTTTGATACTTAACTTCAGGTGTCATTTTTCCTGTAAATACAACTTTTTCACCATTGGCTGCAATTAAGGTAAGAGTTGGTTTCTGAACATCATCTAAATTAAGAATAAAAGGTGTTTTGCGGCTATCAAATAGGCTTGCTGCAAAACTTTCTTGTTTCATTGAATTATCATCACATGCCATCATTGTAGACATGATGTTTGATGTAGAAATAGTATTGTTTTCAACTTTCCAAGATGTTCCAAGCGTATTACAGCTAGTTGAAACACTTAAGCGACCTTTTTCGGCAAAAGTCAGTACGATAGGGCGCTTCGCATTTTTAGTGTTAGCACTCCAAGTATAAGATGTTAAGGTTTTATCTGCATTTTGTTGTTGTAATACTGACACAGCAAGATCTCCAACTTTTTGAATGTCGCTAGACTGGCAGGCAGCTAGAGTAAGTGGGAATAGAGCAATAGCTAAATATTTTAATTTCATTTTCAGTATGTTCTTTATTGAAAAATTGATTGATAAATAGAATAGCTGAATGTGATGAAAAGAAAATGGATACATATTCACTTTTTGAGGATGAAATGTATCCAAAATTTATATGATTGTTAATTTATTGTGTTTTTGAATCATTTTTTAATCAAAACGATAAACGTCCATACCTAATGAGCCCATAGTAAAGCTACTATGTACAACACTAAAACGATGACCTGCACCCATAGCAAAAAAAATAGGTGCAAAGTGTTCAATGGTTGGGTGATTACGGTTTACATGAGGAATATTTTTCCAATCTAAAACCGCATCGAAGTCATTGTGGTGAAGCTTATTGACTACATAATTTCTAAAAGTTGATGCCCATTCAGGAACAGATTGATCATCTCCATTCCATGAAAGCTCTCGTAAATTATGGGTAATACTGCCTGAACCAATCATCAAAATTTGCTTTTCACGTAGTGGTGCAAGGGTCTGCCCAATTTTATAAATATCTTCAGCAGACATATTCATAGGTAGCGAAATTTCAACCACGGGAATATCTGCATCGGGATACATGTGAAGTAGGGGCATCCACACACCATGATCGCGTGGGCGCGTACTATTTGCATGTGCAGATAATTCTGCATGTGCAAGAAGTTGTAAGATTTTTTCGGCTAATTCAGGCTCACCAGGAGCAGGGTAGCGTATGTCATAAAGTTCGGGTGGAAAACCACGGAAGTCATGCCATGTTTCAGGGCGTACCGCCGAACTGACTTCAAGCGCATTACTTTCCCAGTGTGCAGACATAATAATAATGGCTGTTGGTTTTGGAAGATTAAGGCTTAATCTTTCTAATGCAGGTCCAACTTGTTCAGGGTTAAGCGCAAGCATAGGTGAACCATGAGAAATAAATAAACCAGGAAGAGTTTGTAAGTTCATTGCTATACGCCTAAATAATTCATCTGTGATGATTATCTATAAATTAAAAAATAATATAAACCTGAAATATTCAACAATTCGTTCTAAAAGTAGAACAATTTGAAATTAACCAGCACGATGGTAAGGATGGTTGTTGTTAATGCTCATAGCGCGGTAAAGCTGTTCAATGAGCATGACACGTACCATAGGGTGAGGCAGGGTTAATTTAGATAATGACCAGTGCCAAGCAGCGGCTTTACGCACAGCTTCTGAGTGACCGTCTGGCCCACCAATAGCAAGTACAATGTCGTTACCTTCTAGCATCCAACCTTTCATGGTTTCGGCAAGTTTTTCGGTGCTAAATTCACGTCCGCCTACTTCTAAGGCAATGAGCACTTCGTTTTGTTTCATCGCATTTAGAATGCTGTCACCTTCAATATTTCGGTATTTTAAAATATCTGCTTCGGAGTCATTTTTACCACGCTTTGCCATGGGTAATTCTATAATTTGAGTTTGCACGAATGGTTGTATGCGTTTGAAGTAGTCTTCAAAACCTGTAAGTACCCAAGCAGGCATTTTTTGACCGATAGTCAGAATACGAATTTTCATAAGAAGCAAATTTTTAAAACAGGACTGAATTATACCTTGAAATAGGTGGATTGGATGAGATTGTTATTTGGGATTTAAGAATACATTTTGATTGACTAGAACTATATAAATTTCGGGAGTAATACGTATTTTTTTAATCAAGGGTAATGTTGAATTTGTTTGAACGGTCAGATCGGCAGGTTTAGGTTTTATGCGTATTTCAAGCGATTTAAGTATGTAATAGAATAAGGTGCTTTTATTATGCTAATAATAGAAAAATGAAAAAAATATACTTATAATTTAATGTATTAAAGAACTTGAGATAAATAAATTGAGCGTATATTCATTATTTTCAAAAAGACAAAAAGAATTACGGGGGGAAATATCCGATGTTTATCAATATAATGAAATTTCTAACAAACTTCGTATACAAATTATTCATATAGTAGAGGATGGTTTAGGAAAAGATAATAACAGTCATGTTGCTAATCGTTATAAAGAGATACATCAAATATTTTGCAAAGAATACGGAAAATTTTCTCTTGGAAATAAATATGATAGCGATAGAGAAGCAATTTTTAATTTTTTCTTAAAAGAAGAAAATTATGAGTATGTCTTAGATGTTATTGAAATATTTTTTAGGGTGATACATTTTGTTGTTAAAGAATATCCTCACAATTATTACTCTCGTGAACAAGAGCCAGATGATGCTATTAATGAATTAAATATAAGATTCAAAGAAGCTGGACTTGGATATCAATTTGAAGAAGGTGAGCTGATTAAAGTTGATTCACAATTTATACATTCAGAAGTGGTCAAACCTGTCTTACAGCTTCTTGGAAAAGACCAAGATTATCAAGGGTCACTTGCAGAGTTTTTATCTGCTCATGAACATTATAGACACCAACGATATAAAGAGTGTCTGAATGATTGTCTTAAAACATTTGAAAGTTTAATGAAGGCTATCCATAAAAAGCATTCGTGGAATTTTAATCAAAGTGATAACTCTAAAAAGTTAGTTAACAGCTGCTTAATCAATGGTTTGGTTCCTCAATATTTGCAAACTCAATTCTGTTCAATAAGTACATTGTTAGAAAGTGGATCTGCAACAATTCGAAATAAAGAAGGTGGTCATGGACAAGGAACAAAGATCAAAGAAGTACCTGAATATTTAGCAGGTTATGCACTTCACCTAACGGCATCCAATTTATTATTTTTAATTAAATGTGAGGAACATTTTAATAAATAATCAGTAGCTTAATTTATCATTTAATATATTAGTAATCATAAAAATGATAATGATTTTTATATTTGTTTCAGAAAATAAATAAAAAAGCACACCAAAGTGTGCTTTTTTTATTGCTTATGCAATTAATGACGAGCTGCTTTAGCTTCATCTACAGCTTTCACGATTGGCGCTTTAACCAATGGCTTAGGTGTAGAAACAAGACCTAAAGCTAAAATCTCATCAATAGATTTAACAGCTTTAATTTCCAAACCTTCTTTTACATTGTCAGGAATTTCAATTAAGTCACGCACGTTTTCTTGCGGAATAAACACAAGCTTAATTCCACCACGGTGCGCAGCAAGTAACTTCTCTTTTAAACCACCAATACGCATAGCACGACCGCTTAAGCTCGTTTCACCTGTCATTGCAATATCAGGTCGAATCGCAATTTTAGTAAACGCAGAAACTAAAGCTAAAGTGAGCGCTAAACCAGCAGAAGGGCCATCTTTCGGTGTTGCACCTTCAGGTAAATGAACGTGAACATCAGTTTCTTCAAAACGAGAAGCTTCAATCCCCAATTCATCTGCACGAGTACGAACCACCGTCATTGCTGCGGTAATAGACTCTTTCATTACATCACCAAGTGAACCTGTAGTAATGAATTTACCTTTACCCGGAACAGCTGCAACCTCAATATTTAGAAGCTCACCACCAACAGAAGTCCAAGCAAGACCATTTACACGACCCACTTGTGCTTCTTCTTCAGCCATACCAAAGTCGAATTTGTGTGGACCTAAGTAGTCAGGCAAGTTTGCAGATGTCACTTCAACTTGAAGATTCTTCGCTTTTTTACTTACCGCTTCTTTAACCACTTTACGTGCAATTTTAGACACTTCACGCTCTAAGCTACGAACACCAGCTTCACGTGTATAACGCTGTACGATGTCACGAATCGCTTCTTCATGAACAGTTAATTCTTTCGCACGTAAACCATTGTTCTTAATTGCTTTAGGAACAAGGTAGCGGTCTGCAATATTCACTTTTTCATCTTCTGTATAACCTGGAAGACGGATGACTTCCATGCGGTCAAGAAGTGCTTCAGGAATATTCATACTGTTTGCAGTACAAATGAACATCACTTCAGATAAGTCTAAATCTAGATCTAAATAATGATCATTGAACTTAGAGTTTTGTGATGGATCAAGTACTTCAAGCAGAGCAGAAGCAGGGTCGCCACGGTAGTCTTGCGCCATCTTGTCAATTTCATCGAGTAAGAACAGAGGGTTCTTCACGCCTACTTTTGTTAAAGATTGAACAATTTTACCTGGCATCGCACCAATATAAGTACGACGATGACCACGAATTTCCGCTTCGTCACGTACGCCACCAAGTGCCATACGAACAAACTCACGACCTGTTGCTTTTGCTACAGATTCACCAAGCGAAGTTTTACCAACACCCGGAGGACCAACCAAACAAAGAATAGGACCGCGAAGCTTTTTCACGCGTGATTGAACAGCAAGGTATTCAACAATGCGTTCTTTCACTTCGTCTAAGCCGTAATGGTCAGTATCTAAAATATCTTGAGCTTTTGCTAAGTTAATGCTGACTTTGCTCGCTTTATTCCAAGGCGTATCTAAAATTGCCTCAATATAGTTACGAACAACAGCTGCTTCACTTGATGCAGGTTGCATTGCTTTAAGCTTACGGAATTCAGATTCAGCTTTTTTACGTACATGTTCAGGTAAATCTGCTTCAGCTAAACGACGTTCAATTTCTGCAACATCATCTTCAGCACCACCATTAATGTCGGAAAGTTCACGCTGAATTACTTTCATTTTTTCATTTAAGAAGTATTCGCGTTGGTTCTTTTCCATTTGGCGTTTTACCGAGTCATGCAAAGTTTGCTCAATCTGTTGTTCTTCAGATTGTTGCAATAAATAAGTCATGAGCTCTTGTAAATGTGCTTCAAATTCATCGTGTTCTAAGAACTTTTGTTTTACATCAATATTCAATGGAACGCGTGTCGCTACAAAGAATAAGAGTTGAAGTAAATCTTCAATTTTATTTGCAGCAGCAATAAGTTCACGAGCATTACGTAATTTTGCTTCTGCATATTGAGCGAACAGGGCACGTAGCTCTTCAACACGAGTTGACTGCGTTGCTGCATCAACATTAACAGTCATATCACTTAAGCTGTGTTCTGCTGTGAGATAATCATCGTTATCGATAATTTTCACCAGTTTAGAACGATGTAAACCTTCAATTAATACTTTTATGCAGTTTTCATCATTTTCATGATTCACAACTTGGACAATCTTCGCGACAGTTCCGTATTGATATAGATTTTCGTGATCAATTTCTTCTGTAAGAGAATCTCTTTGTGCCACAACAAATACTAAATTGTCATTGTTACGAGCGACATCAACAGCCTTGATCGACTTTTCACGACCCACAAATAAGGCAATTTGCATGTGAGGGTAAACGACCACGTCACGTAACGCTAAAAGCGGTAATACGCTTGGAACCTGAGGTTCTAAGATTTCTTCATTCATAATATTTTCAGACATGGACACTCCTCATGAGTAACAACGGTGTTGCATATTTTTATAGTGATGTGTATTTGGAAAATTACAAGGGTAATAGGCAATATAATGTAGAAAAAATGACTAAATATGTGATTTTAAAGTGATACACATAGTCAAAATAATGATTTAGTCTTTAAAACGATACAATTTGTTAGGGGTGAGTAGGGCGTTTAAGGGTTGATCCCAAACTTGGCGTTCAAGTTGTGTATTTATAAATTGAAAATCATGTGCTAGCCCTAAACGGAATGGTTTGTGTTGAGCACTTGCTAATGTTTTATCATAAAAACCTCCGCCCATGCCAATTCGAGTACCCAAAAAATCACAAGCCAATAAAGGCATGATGAGTAAATCAAGTTTAGATACGTGTAAACCACCTGTGGCTGTAGGTTCTAACATACCTAAAGTATGAGGTACAAAGCGTTTATTACGATATTGATGCTTTGAAATTTTTACCCAAACTAAAGCTTGGCGTGTGGATGTTACTTTGGGTAAATAAACGTCTTTGCCTTTTGATAAAGCATATTCAATTATTTTGTTGGTATGTATTTCACCAAAAGCATCTAAATAAATACCAATTTTTTTTGCATGTTGAAAGCCATGAAAATGACGAAGTTGATTTAAACAGTTTTGCTCAGATTGGCGCTGTTGAAAAACGGAAATTTGACGACGTTGTTTTCTAATTTGAGATCTGAGCACATTCATAATTTAAATATAAAGTAAATTTTATCGAAATATATAATGAATCATAGGCTTGATTGAGAGATGCTAAAAGAGTGTAGCACGGTTTTTTTATTGCTTTAGCTCTTTTAAAATGGGACAGCAATGTTCATCTGTAGATTTACATTCATCGACCCATGTATTTAAGCGTTTTTTTAATGCTTTTAATTTTTTAATGCGTAAATCAATTTTTTCTAAGCGTTGCTCAATGACTTTTCGCACTTGGGCTCGATCATTCATTTGTAATTTTAATAGCTCATGAATTTCACTGAGCTGTAAGCCAGCATCTTTCCCTTTTTGTATAAAGCTTAAAGTTTCAATATCTTGTTGCGAATAAAAGCGATAGTTTCCTTGTGCTTCAGGAATACGCATTAAGCCAATACGCTGATAATAGCGAATAGTTTCAACAGATGAATGCGTCATTTTAGCAAGCTTACCAATAGTAAACATATCATTTCCCTTCTAAAAGACTTGACTCTGTACCTAGGTACAGACTTTATTCTAATATAAACATAAAAATGCGAGAGTGTCTAAGATGGAACAAGCTAAAAAAACAGCATGTTGTTCTCAGTCTAAAGCAAAGCTAGAAATTGTTACGACAGATCCTGTTTGCGGTATGACGGTCGCAGAAGATTCTGAGCGATATTTCGATTTTGAAGCAAAGCGCTATTTATTTTGTTGTGATGGATGCAGAACAAAGTTTGCTGAAAATTCTGAACAATACTTAAAGGCAAAAGATTTATCTTCTACGAAATATTCATGTTGCAGCACTAAGAAAAAAAATGCTGTAGAAATGGCGCTGCCTGTAAAAAAATCGTGTTGTGGCGGAACAGAAAAAGAACAAGCTGAACCTAAAAAAGCATCGTGCTGTGGTACAAAAGATAAGACAGAGGTTGTTGAAAAAACAAGTTCATGTTGTGGTTCTGAAAAGAAAGAACAAGCAGTTGAACCTAAAAAATCAAGTTGTTGCGGTGGTTCAAAACCAAGTTCAAATGAAAATACTGAAATAGATTTGGTGTGTGGGATGTCGGTAGATACATCAACCGATTTAAAAACGGACTATCAAGACAAGACTTACTATTTTTGTAACCCATCTTGCGTAGAAAAATTTAAAGCAGATCCTGAATTTTACTTAATTCCTTTTGATGAACGTCCTGTACCTGAAGGCGCTGCGGATATGGATTATACCTGTCCAATGGATCCTGAAATTGTGCAAAAAGGACCAGGGACTTGTCCTATTTGTGGTATGGCTTTAGAGCCTATGCAGCCCACGTTAGATGATGGACCAAATCCTGAATTGGTCGATTTTAGCAATCGTTTCTGGAAAACATTACCTTTAACTTTACTTGTTTTTGTGTTGGCAATGGGCTCGCATATTCATGCCGTAATTCCTCAGCATATTCAGCCATGGATTGAACTCGTACTGTCAATACCTGTGGTGCTTTGGGCAGGTAAGCCAATTTTAGAACGATGTCTTTCATCTTATAAAACACGTAATTTGAACATGTGGAGTTTGATTGGTGTAGGTGTGATCGCTGCATTTATTTATAGTGTGGTGGCAACTATTTTCCCATCTTTAATTCCAATGGCTGCAAAAACAGGGCATGGCGTTGCTGTGTATTTTGAAGCGGCATGTATGATTGTTTCACTGAGTTTGCTTGGTCAAATCATGGAATTAAAAGCACGAGCTAAAACTGCCGATGCTTTAAAATCTCTATTACGTTTACAAGCCAATACAGCAACATTAGTACAAAATGGTGAACTTGTAGAAGTTGATATTTCAATGATTCAACAAGGTGATATCTTACAAATTGCATCAGGTGAGCAAGTGCCTCTTGATGGTGTTGTGATAGATGGTAAAACCTATATAGATGAATCGATGATGACGGGTGAACCTGTTCCTGTAAAAAAGGAATTGGGTGATCAGGTCATTGGTGGAACGGTCAATCAACAAGGTAGTATTCGTATTGAAACGACTGCTGTTGGTGCAAATACAACTCTCGCTAAAATGATTCAAACAGTTGCCGAAGCGCAGCGTTCAAAAGCGCCATTACAGCGTTTAGCTGATGTTGTTGCTAAATATTTTGTAGTCACCGTATTGGCGGTTAGCGTGCTTACATTTATTGCATGGATGGTCTTTGGTAAAGCTCAATTTGATTTAGCATTAATGTGCGCCGTAGCTGTTTTAATTATTGCTTGTCCTTGTGCATTAGGTTTGGCAACACCAATGTCTGTGATGGCAACAACAGGACGTGCAGCACAAAAGGGCGTATTGTTTAAAGATGCAGAAGCAATTGAAGCACTCAGCAAAGTCACCACTTTGGTTGTGGATAAAACGGGTACGCTTACAGAGGGTAAGCCAAGCCTGAAAGAAATTAAATTATTGGTGCCTGAGTTAGATCAGCAGCAAATTGAAACGTGGATTGCATCTATCGAGCAATTCTCAACACATCCTATTGCCCATACTTTATCGAAAATTGTGCCGACATCATCTTATGTTCAAGTTAGAAACTATGAAGATGTGACCGGTTTTGGTGTAAAGGGTGAGATTGATGGTTTTGCGGTTTATATTGGTAGCCAAAAACTCATTGAACAATTAGGTATTTCTGTTTCCTTATCACTACAAAATGAGTTAGATATTTTGCGTGAACAAGGGCAGGTCATAAGCTTTTTAGCAACAGACTCTGCTTTGTTGGCATATATCTCGATTCATGATGCTTTAAAGCACAATGCTCGCCAAGTCATGGATCAACTTATTGCAGATGGTGTTGAGGTAGTGATGGCAACAGGTGATCATGAAAAGAATGCACAAATTGTGGCAAATGAGCTGGGAATTAAGCAAGTTTATGGAAACTGTACGCCACAAGAAAAACTCGATATTGTGAAAAAACTACAAGCGCAAGGTCATATTGTAGCTATGGCAGGAGATGGGATTAATGATGCGCCTGCATTAGCACAAGCTCATGTGGGAATTGCAATGGGAAATGGCACTGATATTGCCAAACAAACAGCACAAATTACGCTGGTCAAAGGTGATATTCGTGGTGTAGCAGATGCAATTCACATGGCGAAACTGGGTGTTAAAAATATGAAGCAGAACTTAGCATTCTCATTTGTCTATAATGGCTTGGGTGTGCCTGTAGCAGCAGGGGTGTTTTATCCACTTACAGGTTTGTTACTTACGCCAATGCTAGCAGCTGTAGCAATGTCATTAAGTTCATTGTCTGTTGTTATTAATGCTTTAAGATTGCAAAAATCTAAATAATTTAAAGAGATAAAAAGCCTAAACGACGTTTGGGCTTTTTTTTAATTTCTTATTAATCTAAAAAACAAATCACTGTTAGGAAAATAAACTGTTTTATCTATATAGGTAGCTTTAGTATATTTATCACACAAATTAAGACCACTGCATATTGTGAATGGGTGGTTTATCTCCCTAAATTGATTTGGATAAATGTTATGACTAAAGTAATTTCTGTTGTGCTTTTTACGGTATTAGTATCAGCTTGTTCGTATAACCCTGTTCAATATGAACAACAACGTGCTTATGATAATGCACTACACAGCAAACAAAATGGTTAATTCCATGTGGTGACCAAGGAAAGCCAAGTGTAGATCACTTGGCTTGGTTTTTTAAAACATACACTTTATAAATAATGATAAGAGAAGCTATAACAAGAGAACCCACGATTATGGTATTAAAATGTGTATGGAATAAAGAATCCCAGACCAAATGAATCCATTCAGTTATTTGTACACCAATAAAGATAATAACCGCTGCCCAAATCAATGATGCTAATAGATTAACAATAAAATAGTGTACATAATTAAATTTTTTAATACCAAAACTAATAGGAATTACAGTTCTTAAGCCCCATGCAAAACGCATACATAAAATAGTGATGGTTGGATATTTTTCGATAAAAGAACTTGTTTTATTAAACTTTTCTTTCAGTTTTGGATTTTTATGAATAATGTTATGACCAACTTTTGAACCAAGGTGGTAATAGAATTGATCGCCAATAAAAGCACCGAGAGTTGCAGTTAAAAGAAGCAACCAAATATTTAAAATATTATGATGTGCAGCAAAAGAACCTAATAAAAGTACAGTTTCACCTTCTAAAAACGTGCCTATCAGTATGGCTAAGTACCCATAATTTTGTAATAAATTGGTCCAGTCTAATTCCATACGAGATACTCGAAATATGCGGGATTGTGCAATAGTACTTGTTGATTTTAGTATACTGTTATGTAGGCAGATATAAAGGAAAGTTTGTTGATTTTTAATAAAAAGATAGTTTTGAAACGATATTAAAAAAATATAATCAGATATTTATAAATTTTAGACATAAAAAAACCAGCATATAGCTGGAAATTTTATTGCACCATCTTCGAAGTAGAAGAATGGTGCCCGAGGCCAGACTCGAACTGGCACGCTTTGTGGGCGGGGGATTTTAAATCCCCTGTGTCTACCGATTTCACCACTCGGGCATTTTAACAAGATGGAGGCGGAGGTCGGAATCGAACCGGCGTACACGGAGTTGCAGTCCGCTGCATGACCACTCTGCCACCCCGCCATGTCTTGTTGATGCGTATATTAGCAAGCTCTGAAAAAAAAACAATAGCAGAGTGGTGCTGTATGTGCATAAAAACATCATATCGACAAAAATAATTAAAATAATGATGTAGAATGTGCAAAATTGATTCATATCAACACTTGGGAGAAGTGCCGTGGCATTAGTTTTAGATGGTCGTGCATTAGCAAAGCAAATTGAAGCAGACTTGTTGACTCGCGTAGAAGCGCTAAAAGAGAAAACAGGTCGTACACCAATTTTAGCGACTATTTTGGTAGGTGATGATGGTGCATCTGCAACTTATGTGCGTATGAAAGGGAATGCTTGCCGTCGTGTAGGTATGGATTCTTTGAAAGTTGAACTTGGTAAAGAAACAACAACAGAACAACTTCTTGCTGAAATTGAAAAATTGAATGCAAATCCTGATGTTCACGGAATTTTATTACAACACCCAGTACCAGCTCAAATTGATGAGCGTGCTTGTTTTGACGCAATCTCTCTTGCTAAAGATGTAGATGGCGTAACTTGCCTTGGTTATGGTCGTATGGCAATGGGCGAAGCTGCTTATGGCTCTGCAACACCTGCAGGCATTATGACTATTCTTAAAGAAAACAACATTGAAATTGCAGGTAAACATGCTGTTGTTGTTGGTCGTTCTGCAATTTTAGGTAAACCAATGGCTGCAATGCTTCTTGAGGCAAATGCAACTGTTACTATTTGCCATTCACGTACTCAAGATTTAGCAAGTTTTGTTAAGCAAGCGGATATTATTGTAGGTGCAGTAGGTAAAGCTGAATTAATTCAAAAAGATTGGATTAAGCAAGGTGCTGTGGTTGTTGATGCTGGTTTCCATCCACGTGATGGCGGTGGTGTAGGCGATATCCAACTTGTTGGCATTGAAGATGTCGCTTCTGCGTATACACCTGTTCCAGGCGGCGTAGGTCCAATGACAATTACAACATTAATTCGTCAAACAGTTGAAGCTGCTGAAAAAGCGTTGGGTTAATTTAATCCTCCCTAACCCTCCTTTTTCAAAGGAGGGAACTCTACCTACTATTTCTAGATGGAAGTTTCCCTCTTTTCTAAAGAGGGGTTAGGGGAGATTCTTCAAAAATATATCAATTAAAAGAATTCCAATGAGCTGCACGTTCCAATTTCCCAAAGCCCCCCAACATTTAATTCAAGCCTTGCATGATGTGATTCCACATTGTGAATTACATGCTCAGCAATTGCCTGAAACGCCTATTTCTTTATGGCTCATTCCACCTGTGTTTCCAACCGATAAGCTTGATGATGAAGTCATTCGTCGTATTTGGAATGATACGCCGTATTGGATTTTTTGTTGGGCATCGGGTTTGGCAATGGCACAGTGGTTGCTAGCGGAGCCACATCATGTGAAAGGTAAGGTTGTTTTGGATTTTGGTGCTGGTTCAGGCGTTGTTGCTATTGCCGCAAAAATGGCAGGTGCGAAACGTGTGATTTGTTGTGATATTGATGAAGTTAGTTTAGATGCTTGTCGTGCAAATGCTGAATTAAACGGTGTGGAATTAGAGTATTTGGATGATTTGTATCAAGCTGAGCAAGTTGATATTTTACTTGCAGCAGATGTACTTTATGACCAATGTAATCGTTTCTTCTTAGATGAGTTTTTAAAGTTTGCACCAAAAGTATGGGTGGCAGACAGTCGTGTTAAAAATTTTAGTCATCCAAAATATGAAAAATTAGATGAACGTAGTGCAACTACTTGGCCAGATTTAGATGAATCTCCTGAATTTAGAAATGTAAGTTTTTATAGAACTTTATAGGTTTTATTGGGTATAAAAAAGGACATATTTTATGTCCTTTTTTATGTGAAAAAATTAAGAACAAGTATAACGAACAACACGTAATGTTGCAGGGCGAGCATCTAGAGCCTGAAGAGTTGCATAGTCTTGATCGCTATATAGACCAGGGGTGTTTGATAGGCCAATACTTGTTCTGCTATGTCCAATTTGGCGACCAAACTCAACATCTTTTTGAGGGTTTGCAATTTCATTTATGCTTAAAATATTTAACTTATACGTGTTAGTTGTACCTAATACTTTTTGACAAGCACGTTGTAGTTTTGTTTCATCTAATTGTTGGTTTTGGCGACCAGCTAGCGTGTAGGCAAGTGTTGCTGAATCTGCGGTTTTTGATTCAACTTGGTAGCCGACAGTGCCATTGAATTGACGCGGTGTGCTTTGACAAGCTGAAAGTGCTAAGGCAATAAAACCTAATCCTAAGAGTTTATAAGTGTTATTCATCTTTAAAGTTCCCAACATTTTTATGTGATTTAGTATGCCATAAGAAAGATGAATACTCGATAAATAGAATGAAGGAAATGTGTAGAAAATAAAAATAAAAAATACGATTCAAAATTGATTTGAATCGTATTTATATTTGCTTACTCTAATGGGCTTAATATGCGTTATTAATGATCGGTAATTAAGCTATTTTTCTTGGTATCTTTCATGAAAATATAAGTGATGAGAGATAGACCAATCATGAAGGTGATGTAGTAGAAAAAGTAATTTTCGTGTCCTGCATTTTTAAAGCTAAGGGCAACTAATTCTGCAGTACCACCAAATAATGTATTGGCAATAGCATAAGGAAGAGCTACACCTAATGCCCGAATGTGAGCAGGGAAGAGTTCGGCTTTTACTACAGCATTAATGGCAGTATAACCAGTCACAATAACCATCCCACTCATACATAAAATGAAAGCAGTTGTTGGGTTTGTGGTATTACCAAGACCATTGAAAATTGGAATCGTAAATAGAACACCTAAAACACCAAAGGCGATCATAATGGGTTTGCGTCCAATTTTATCTGAAAGAGCACCAACTGCAGGCTGAATTAACATGAAAATGAAAATAGCGGCAGTGGTAATTTCAGTTGCTGTTGTCTTTTCGAAGCCTGAAGTGTTTACAAGGTATTTCTGCAAATAGGTTGTAAATGTATTGAATGCTAATGTACCGCCAGCAGTTAGCATAATCACAGTAAATGCTTGTTTTGGATATTTGGTAAATAAGGCCAATGCTCCTGATTTTTCACCACCATTTTTTGCTTGTTCTTGCGCTTGCTTCGAAGATTCTGTTTCGACTAAACCACGACGAATCCAGAAAACAACAATAGCAAGTAGGGCGCCAATGGCAAAAGGAATACGCCAGCCCCATTCAGTCAACTGACTTTCAGACATGTTACGTTGTAAAACAATGAGTACGCAAAGTGCTAAAAGCTGACCTGAGATAAGCGTTACATATTGGAAGCTTGAGAAAAAGCCTCGATGGTTTTTGCCTGCCATTTCGGTTAAATATGTTGCACTTGAACCATATTCACCACCAACGCTTAAGCCTTGAATCAAGCGAGCAAATAGTAAAATTGCTGGTGCAAGCATGCCTACAGAATCATAAGTTGGTGCGCATGCAATCATTAATGAACCTACGCACATTAATGAAACGGAAAGTGTTAAACCTGCTTTACGCCCTTTACGATCGGCATAAATACCCATAATCCACGCGCCAATTGGACGCATTAAGAAACCTAATGCAAAAACAGCAGCAGCTTGTAATAGTTTGACGGTGCTATCACCATCGGGGAAAAATTGATTTGCAAAATATAAGGTAAATGCAGCATAAACATACCAGTCGTACCATTCGACAAGGTTACCAGCAGATCCACCTAAGATAGATTTGACGCGAGTTTTTCTATCAAGTTGCACGGTTGCAACTTGTGATGATGAGTTTGACACAGCATTCTCCAAGGAATGTGGGCAAAATGCATCCTTTTAAATTCTTTAGGAAAAACTTAAAAAAATATATTTTGTCTATTTGAGGGAGATAATATGGAATAAGTTATTTATACGCCTTTTGTCTTAATCCTTCATTCGACTTTAGTCTGAAAATATGGTGAATAGTTAACTGTAAATCAAATTAAACTTTAGGTTTTAAGATGTAAAATAAATAAGACCCTCATATTGAAGGTCTTATTGGAAATTATTTGAATAGCTTGATATTAATCATCAGTAATTAAACTATTTTTCTTAGTATCTTTCATGAAGATATATGTGATTAAAGACAAGCCAATCATGAATGTAATGTAGTAGAAGAAGTAGTGTTCATAGCCTGCATTTTTAAAGCTAAGGGCAACTAATTCTGCAGTACCACCAAATAATGTATTGGCAATGGCATAAGGTAAAGCTACACCTAATGCACGAATATGTGCAGGGAATAGTTCAGCTTTTACTACAGCATTAATTGCTGTATAACCAGAAACAATAATCATACCGCTCATACAAAGCATGAAAGCAGTCATTGCATTGTTGGTTGAACCAATATGGTTGAAAATAGGAATTGTGAAAATAACACCTAAAACACCAAAAGCAATCATAATTGGCTTACGACCAATTTTGTCTGAAAGTGCACCAATTGCAGGCTGAATTAACATGAAAATGAAAATAGCGGCAGTGGTAATTTCAGTTGCTGTGGTTTTTTCAAAGCCTGAAGTGTTTACAAGGTATTTCTGTAAATAAGTTGTAAATGTATTGAATGCTAATGTACCACCAGCAGTTAGCATAATGACTGTGAATGCTGCTTTAGGGTGTTTAGTGAAAAGTTCAATAAATCCAGATTTTGGACCACCTTCTTTAGCCATTTTTTGAGCTTGTTTTGAAGATTCACTTTCCACAAGTCCACGACGGATCCAGAATACAACAATAGCTAAAATTGCACCAATAAAGAACGGAATACGCCATCCCCATTCACCAAGTGCCTCTTCAGTCATCGTGCGTTGTAAAATAATGAGTGTACACAATGCTAAAAGCTGACCTGAAATAAGCGTTACATATTGGAAACTAGAGAAGAATCCACGGTGGTTTTTACCCGCCATTTCACTTAAGTAAGTTGCACTTGAACCATATTCACCACCTACGCTCAAGCCTTGTAATAAGCGGGCAAGCAATAGCATGGCAGGGGCAAGCATACCGATACTTTCATAAGTTGGTGTACAGGCAATAATCAGTGAACCAACACACATGAGTGATACGGATAAAGATAAGCCTGCTTTACGACCTTTTCGATCGGCATAAACACCCATAACCCATGCACCAATAGGGCGCATAAGGAAACCGAGTGCGAATACTGCAGCAGCTTGTAATAGTTTTACAGTGCTGTCACCCTCAGGGAAAAATTTTGGTGCAAAATATAGGGTAAATGCGGCATAAACATACCAATCATACCATTCAACGAGGTTACCAGCTGAACCACCAATAATAGATTTGAACCGTGTTTTACGATCAATAGGCTGTGAAATATCTTGGGTAGGTGAATTTGACACACTATTCTCCAAAGAAGATTGAAATTATTTTTTACTACAAAATGCAAGCAAAAATTAGACCTTAATTATAAAAATGGAGGTATTTATTGAGTTGTTTATACAGGGTTGCTGGTTATTATGCATTCGACTTTAGTCGAAAAGTATTATATTTTTTGGTTAAATGAGGAGAGGAGGTATGGAGAATCGTGAATTCAGTTAAGCGTATTTTAAATATAAAAAGGTCATATTTAATGACCTTTTTATTTTATATTCTAAATTAACTTTCCATTTAAGGCTGTGCAATCCATGGGTGATTCAAATTTCACTGCTACACCAGTAATAACTGGGCGTACAATACGCCAAGGCCAAAACCCAAAGCGCTGGCTAGCATTATAATTAATGATTGCATCTGCTTTATAGTGATTTGCGAGGTGCTTAATTTTTGGATAAACATCGGTAACAGAACCATAAGTACCTTTACCAGCTTTAACGCGTTTAATGACTTTGTAATTTACATTTGAGGGTGTGCCTGCAATAAGACAAATCATTTTTTCGTTGTTATTAGGGAGTGTAACTTCAATATTGGTTGTAGGTTTTATTTCAGCTGGTGTAACTGTTGTGGATAATTCTGCATGTGCAGATACCATAACAAAAAGGCTGAAGCTTGCGATAATAGTTTTGTTCATATTTCTTTCTCTGTTTGTAAGAGTAATAAAAATAAAGTGATATTTTATTGTAAAAAAAGGCCGCTTACGCGACCTTTTTTCATTAAATCTACATTAAGCAGATTTAACAGCAGTAATCAATTCAGCTTGACGCGCTTTCAACGCAGCAGGCATACGATCACCTAATTTTTCGAACAATTCAGTGTGGCTTTCAAGCTCTTTGATCCATTGATCTTTATCTTGAGAAGTTACTAAATCAAACTGTTCTTTCGTAAAGTCTGAACCAGTCCAGTTCAACTGTTCGTAAGTTGGAACTAAGCCGATTGGAGTTTCAACAGCAGTTGCACGACCTTCACAGCGATCAATGATCCACTCAAGAACACGCATGTTTTGACCGAAACCAGGCCATACGAAGTTGCCTTCAGCATCACGACGGAACCAGTTTACATTGTAGATGCCAGGAAGTTTGTTGCCAGCAGCAGCAGCTTTCTCGCCAACTTGTTCGCCCATTTCTAACCAATGCGTGAAGTAGTCAGCCATGTTGTAGCCAGCAAATGGAAGCATCGCAAATGGATCGCGACGAACAACACCTTGTTGACCAACAGCAGCAGCAGTTGTTTCAGAGCCCATAGTCGCAGCTTTGTAAACACCATCAACCCAGTCAAATGCTTCTGAAATTAGAGGCACTGTGTCTGCACGACGACCACCGAAGATGAACGCAGAAATTGGAACACCTGCTGGATTTTCCCAGTCAGCGTCAATAGAAGGGCATTGACCAGCTGAAACTGTGAAACGAGCATTTGGATGAGCTGCTTTTTCTTCGCCAGTGTGTGGTTGACCTTTCCAGTTTGTAAGGTTAGCAGGTGCTTCTTTAGAAAGACCTTCCCACCAAACTTCGCCATTTTCAGAAACAGCAACGTTTGTATAGATAACATCTTTATGAAGAGTTGCCATACAGTTCGGGTTAGTCTTCGTATTTGTACCAGGAGCTACACCGAAGAAACCTGCTTCAGGGTTGATTGCATATAAACGACCATCTTCGCCTGGTTTAATCCAAGCAATATCGTCACCTACAGTTTCAATTTTCCAACCTTCGTAGCCTGCTGGTGGAATCAACATAGCGAAGTTTGTTTTACCACATGCAGATGGGAATGCAGCTGCGATGTAGTGTTTTTCACCTTGTGGATTTGTCACGCCAAGGATTAGCATGTGTTCAGCTAACCAACCTTGTTGACGACCCATATAAGAAGCAATACGTAAAGCTAGGCATTTTTTACCAAGTAAAGCGTTGCCACCGTAACCAGAACCGTAAGACCAGATTTCACGAGTTTCTGGATAATGAACGATCCATTTGTCTGGATTACAAGGCCAAGCAACGTCTTTTTCGCCTTCCGCAAGCGGAGCACCTACAGTGTGTACGCAAGGAACGTAGTCACCGTCAGTACCAAGAACGTCATAAACTGCTTTACCCATACGTGCCATTTTAGACATGCTTACAGCAACGTAAGGAGAATCAGTAAGTTCAATACCGATATGAGCAATATGAGAACCTAAAGGACCCATAGAGAAAGGAACAACGTACAACGTACGACCTTTCATAGAACCGTCAAATAAACCGTTAAGACGAGTACGCATTTCAGCTGGAGCTTCCCAGTTGTTTGTCGCGCCAGCATCTTCTTTGTTTTCTGAACAGATGTAAGTACGACCTTCAACACGAGCAACGTCAGAAGGGTCAGAATTTGCAAGGTAAGAACCAGGATGAGTTTCTTTGTTAAGTTCTTGCATTGTGCCGTTAGCGATCATCAAGTCGATATAACGTTGATATTCTTCTGCGCTACCGTCACACCATTCGATTTTTGCTGGTTTGGTTAATTTTGCAATTTCTTCCACCCAAGCAATAAGCTTAGGGTGACGAACGAATTCTGGTGCGTTCACTTGGGTCATGATGAGGCCTATCTCAAATGTGTACAAGCTGTACAAGTATAAATCGATGTAATGAAATACATTACAAAGATGAAATCTAAAAAAGTGGCGTTATTAAAGCATAAAATGATAAAAAAAATAAGACTTAAGCATAAGGTGGAAATCGGGTGATATTGATGAGCATTTCTTATATTGTTTATATAAAACAATATGTTATTAATTTTTAAAGAGGGTTGCTTGTTTATTCTATACTTTAATGCGTGGTATTTATTTTAATTATAGTTAATAAAATCAATGGTTTGTGATTTGTTGATTTTGAGTTTTCTTTATCGATTTGATGAATGGTCGTGATAGTAAATTCACATAATGCAAAAAAAGATTAATATATAAGCTATTGAAATCAGAATAAATAATAAAGAAAGATATAAAAAGTGTTAATTCAGGAATAGCGGGTCTTTTTATTGTTAATTTTTATATTTTATGAGTAATTATGCGAAGTTTGTTTTTTATTATTTATTTGAAGAATGTTGGGGCTTGGTTAATAAAATATGAAAAGATCAAATATTGGAAATATTTAATTTTGAGCATTGATGAAATAGTACGTATAAATAAGCTTTTGATTATCAAAATTCAGAAATAGAATGTTAAATAATGATTTTGGGTAAAAAACATACAAAAAAGCTAATTTTTTTTAACCTTAGCCCTTGAAGCATATTTTTCCATCCCCAAAACAGAGTCATCGAAAATGATTTAATTGGATAATGACCTATGGAAAAAGAAAGTCATTATCTATTACCAAAAAAGACTAAGTCTGATGGAGTTTACTATGAGCAATATTCGTCCTTTACACGATAACGTTGTTATTCGCCGCGTAGAAAAGGAAACAAAAACTGCTGGTGGTCTTATTTTAAGTACTTCAGCAGCTGAACAACCAGCGCAAGGTGAAATCATTGCAGTGGGCAACGGTAAAGTAACGGATAATGGCGTTCGTGCTTTAGATGTTAAAGTAGGCGACACTGTATTGTTTGGTACTTATGCTGGTACAAAAGTAAAAGTTGACGGTGAAGAGCTTCTTATTATGAAAGAGTCTGACATTTTAGCGGTATTAGAAGGTTAATCCTTAAACCCAGTGTCAAATTTTTTAATCAGATTTTGTAAAAATTTAAAAAAATTAGGAGTTAGTTATGTCAGCTAAAGACGTAAAATTTGGTGATTCAGCTCGCGCTAAAATGATCGCAGGTGTAAACGTACTTGCAGATGCAGTAAAAGTGACTTTAGGCCCTAAAGGTCGTAATGTTGTTATTGACCGTTCTTTTGGTGCGCCGCACATCACTAAAGATGGTGTAACTGTTGCAAAAGAAATTACCTTAAAAGACAAGTTTGAAAACATGGGTGCTCAACTTGTTCGCGAAGTTTCTTCAAAAACAAACGACATCGCTGGTGACGGTACAACAACTGCTACAGTTTTAGCTCAAGCAATTTTAAATGAAGGTATCAAATCAGTTACTGCGGGCATGAACCCAATGGACTTGAAACGTGGTATCGACTTAGCGGTTAAAGCTGTTGTTACTGAAATTAAAAATACAGCAAAACCTGCATCTGATTCTAAAGCAATTGAACAAGTTGGTTCTATTTCTGCTAACTCTGACACTACTGTTGGTAAATTGATTGCTCAAGCAATGGAAAAAGTAGGTAAAGAAGGCGTAATTACTGTAGAAGAAGGTTCAGGCTTTGAAGATTCTCTAGATGTTGTAGAGGGTATGCAGTTTGACCGTGGTTACATCAGCCCGTACTTTGCAAACAAGCAAGATACTTTAACTGCTGAACTTGAAAATCCATTCATTCTTCTTGTTGATAAAAAAATCAGCAACATTCGTGAATTGATTGCAGTATTAGAAGCTGTTGCTAAAACAGGTAAACCACTTCTTATTATTGCTGAAGATGTTGAAGGCGAAGCGCTTGCAACTCTTGTTGTAAACAACATGCGTGGCATTATTAAAGTATGTGCGGTTAAAGCACCTGGCTTTGGTGACCGTCGTAAAGCAATGCTTCAAGATATCGCAATTTTAACTGGTGGTACTGTAGTTTCTGAAGAAATTGGTATGTCTTTAGATCAAACTACACTTGAGCATTTAGGTACAGCGCATAAAGTAACTGTTTCTAAAGAAAATACAGTAATTGTTGATGGCGCTGGTGTTGCTGCTCAAATCGCTGAGCGTGTAACTCAAATTCGTGCTCAAATTGAAGAATCTACGTCAGAATATGACAAAGAAAAACTTCAAGAACGTGTTGCTAAATTGGCAGGCGGTGTTGCTGTAATCAAAATTGGTGCTGCAACTGAAGTTGAAATGAAAGAGAAGAAAGATCGTGTAGATGATGCTCTTCATGCAACTCGTGCTGCGGTTGAAGAAGGTGTTGTTGCAGGTGGTGGTGTTGCGCTTGTACGTGCAGCTAAAGCACTTGACGGTGTTGCTGGTGTAAATGATGATCAAAATGTTGGTATCAATATTTTACGTCGTGCAATTGAAGCTCCACTACGTCAAATCGTTGCTAACTCGGGTGACGAACCATCTGTAGTGATTAACGCTGTGAAGAATGGTGAAGGTAACTTCGGTTATAACGCTGCAACTTCTGAATATGGCGATATGTTAGAAATGGGTATTCTTGACCCTGCTAAAGTAACGCGTTCAGCACTTGAGCATGCAGCATCTGTTGCAGGTTTAATGTTAACAACTGAATGTATGATTACTGATATTCCAGAAGATAAACCAGCTATGCCTGATATGGGCGGTATGGGTGGCATGGGCGGTATGATGTAATTCATCATTACCCTATGTAAAAAAGGTCGCTATTTATAGCGACCTTTTTTTATTGGGAGATTTATTTATTATTTTTCATGAAGGCATTTACAGCTTTACGTCCTAAATTAGGATCATCGGTAAATAGTCCATCTACACCTGCTTCAAAAAATAACTGATATTCTTTTAATGCACCTGATTCACAGCGCTCTTTTTCAACGTTGTTACATCTTAAGCTTTTAATTAAAAATTTATTTTCAGGGCGTAAACTATAAGGATGAACTTTTAAATTTTGTGCATGTGCTTCTTGCACAAAATGAGTGAGGTTGCCCGATTGATCTACAATATAGTTTTTACTAGGTCCAATACCTTGAGCATATTTAGCAACATTTTTTAAGCCTTCTGTTGTTGTTAAATCACCATAAGTTTTGTGAATACCTTGAGCAATAAAGTCTGCGGGAGATTCATTAATATCGCTATAAAGTTGTATTAATTGAACTTGTTTTAAGCCTTTATATTGAGGTAGTTGTGCTTTTATATACTGTAAATTATTCACTTCAAAAGATTGTAAATAAATAGGTGCTTTATCACGTGTGAATTCATGTGAAGCTAATGTTTTGAGTAATTGGTCTTCTAAAGGATGATTAATTTTTTGAAAATAGGTTGGATGTTTCGTTTCAATATATAAACCGATTAATTTACCTGTTTTTTCATAATGTTTTTGCGCTAAAGCAATAATTTCTTCTAACGTTGGAATTTCGTATTGATCGTTAAATTGGGTATTTTGAGCGCGAATTTCAGGAATTCTTTCACGTGCTTTGAGTTGTTTTAACTCACTTAGAGTGAAGTCTTCAGTAAACCAGCCCGTGTGGCTTTCACCATCGATGATTTTTGTCGTTTTACGATCTTTAAATTGTGAAAGTCCACTTACATTTGTAGTGGTGGTAATGTCATTTTCATGACGGGCAACTAAATAATTATCTTTAGTTGGCACTAAATCTGGTTCAATAAAATCGGCACCATCATCTATGGCTTTTTGATAAGACGCTAAAGTATGTTCAGGGCGTAATGCACTTGCTCCGCGATGCCCAATAATAAGGAGTTTAGGCTCCTGATATTTATATGGTGACTGAACGATGGTTTGTACGTTTTGTTCTGATTTAGGGAGTTGGCTACAAGCGGTAAGTGACGCAAGGCTCAAAAGTGTAATCCATGTTTTCTGCATAATTCTTGAGTATCTTTAAATTTCGATGCAAATAAGTATTGGACGTAAGGTAGACATCTATATGACAATTTACAAAAGTCTACGCAAAAGAAAAGGGCAGAAATTTGCCCTTTAAGCTTTATGGAAAGTTATTTTAATAAAATGATTGCCCAACTGACAAAAATAATGGCTAAAGAAATAAATTGTGCTGCACTTCCCATATCTTTCGCATCTTTAGAAAGTTCATGTTTATCTAAGGAAATTCGGTCTACAACAGCTTCAATTGCAGAATTGAATAGCTCTACAATAATTGAAAGTAAACACACGATAATCATAATGGCTTGTTCGGCAGCACTTACGTTCAAAAAAAATGTGGTGGGTATTAGAATAATATTAATAAGAATAATCTGTCTAAAAGCAGCTTCTTTTTTAAAAGCAGATTTAAAACCATCTAGAGAATATTGAGTGGCATTGAAAATGCGTTTAATACCTGTTTTTCCTTTAAATGGAGAATTTTGAGTCATAATTTAAAAATTCCAAAAATTTCAGGCAGAATAATATACGTACCTTAAAAAAATATTATTTATTTTATACTAAATCGCTTAATTTAATAAAAATGTACTGAGTATGGTTAGTGTATACCACTAGTATTTATATAAACTTGTAAAGAATAAAAGAGAATGAAAAAAAGCTCTACATAGTTTCTACATAATTAAAAAAATAAGGATTTTTTCTGTAATCTATTCTTGTATTCTGAGAGTGATGGGTAGACTATCACAACCCAAATTTTCACGTTAATGTCACACGTTTGTGGTGAAATTAGCTCTACATCGGAAGCGTAAAAAGACAATGATGTCGAAGTATTTTATTGAACGTCCAATTTTTGCAGGTGTTTTAGCCATTTTTGTCATGGCTTTAGGGTTGTTCTCAATATTAAACTTACCAGTAGAACGGTATCCAGATATTGCTCCTCCAAAAATTTCAATAAATACCACATACTCTGGTGCAGATGCTGAAACAGTAGAAGAAAGTGTTACTCAAATTTTAGAAGAACAAATTAAAGGCTTAGATCATCTTTTATATTTCAGTTCAAATAGTGATTCCACAGGAAGAAGCCGTATTCAAGTTAGTTTTGAAAATGGAACTGATCCAGATACTGCACAGGTTCAGGTGCAAAATGCTATTAATGGGGCTTTAAATCGATTACCTGAAGAGGTACAACGCCAAGGGGTGAATGTTGTAAAGTCTTTGGGCGATACACATTTAATTATTGGCTTGTATGATGAATCACGTCAAAGTAATAACATCGCATTATCAGATTATTTACAAACACATTTAGAGTCTGAAATTGCTCGTGTTGATGGTGTGGGTGAAGTCGATGTATTTGGCTCTCAGTTTGCGATGCGCATTTGGTTAAATCCCAATAAATTAAAAGATTACAAACTTATACCAAGCGATATTCAAAAAGCAGTTGAAGCACAAAATACGCAAGTTGCCGCAGGGGGAATAGGTGAATTACCTGTAGCACAAGAACAGTATTTAAATGCAAAAGTAACAGCAGGGTCACGTTTTAAAACGGTTGAAGAATTTAACAATATCATTATTAAAGCCACTCAAGATGGTAGTTATATTTATTTAAAAGACGTAGCTCGTGTTGAAATTGGTGCGGAAAATTACCAAGCGTACAATACCATTAATGGCTATCCATCGGCAGGAATGGCTATTTCATTGGCTTCAGGTGCAAATGCAATTGAAACATCAAGATTGATTGATGAAGCGGTAGCCAATATTTCGAAAAAATTGCCACAAGGATATAAGTTAGTTTATCCAAGAGATAACACACCTTTTGTTCAAGAGTCTATTAATGAAGTTGTGAAAACGCTTTTCGAAGCCATTTTGTTAGTGGTTATTGTTATTTTCTTATTTTTACAGAACTGGCGCGCAACACTTATTCCAGCGATTACAGTTCCTGTTGTGGTATTGGGAACAATGGCAGTTTTATTTGCTACAGGGATGAGTATTAATACATTAACCCTATTTGCTTTGGTCTTAGCAATTGGTTTATTGGTTGATGATGCGATTGTTGTGGTGGAAAATGTTGAACGCTTAATGCATGAAAAAAGCTTAAGTGCAAAGCAAGCATCCATTGAATCTATGCAGGAAATTAGTGGTGCTTTAGTGGGAATTACACTAGTTTTAAGTGCCGTTTTTATTCCAATGGCATTTTTTGGTGGATCAACAGGCGTTATTTATCGTCAGTTTTCTATTACGCTTGTGACAGCAATGGCAATTTCTTTGGCTGTTGCATTGGTGTTAACACCTGCTTTATGTGCGATCATTTTAAAGCCCAATCATAAACCTTATGCATGGGCAAATCGCTTCAATAATTTTTTAGAAAATGTAAAAGCTAAATATATTTCACTTACTTTTAGAACACTACAAAATCGATTAGTTACTATTGTTATTGCATGTGCATTAACTCTTACATTTGCATTGTTTTATCGAGTATTGCCTACAAGCTTTTTGCCTAATGAAGATCAAGGCGCCTTAATGCTTCAGATCGCATTACAAGATAATGCACCAATGTCTAAAACCATTGAAGTGGGGGAAAATGTACGTCGTTATTTCTTAGAGCATGAAACAGCTAATGTAGATTTAGTCATGCTGCGTTATGGTCGAAGTCGAGGTGGTACAGGGCAAAATTTAGCGCAAGGTTTTGTGAAGTTAAAACATTGGGATGATCGTAGTGGTAAAGAAAACAGCGCAAATGCGGTGAAAGAGCGTGCGATGAAATATTTCAAAGCCAATAAAAATGCCAATATTATGGTTATGATGCCACCAGTCGTAAATGGTTTGGGCGATACCAATGGTGTTAACCTTTGGCTGCGCGATATTGAAGGACAAGGGCGTACTGTTTTAAATGAAAAGTTTCAAGAGTTAAAGACTGATGCACCTTATTATAAAACTTTTGAAAACCTAGATAAAAAAGCAATACCAGATCGTGCGAAGCTTGTTGTTCACATTAATCAAAAAGCTGCAATGGCAGCAGGTTTGTCACCTACAGATATTAATAGCACTCTGTCTGCTGCTTTAGGCGGTAAGTACATCAATGATTTTATTGATCGAGGGCGTATTAAGAAAGTCATGATGCAAAGTGAAGCATTATTTAGAGCGAAACCAGACGATTTGCAATTTTGGTCGGTACGAAATAATAAAAATGAAATGGTGCCATTCCCTAGCTTTTCTGAAACATACTGGTCAGGTGGTCCTGAAATTGTGAATCGCTTTAATGGTTATGCGGCTCTTGAATTAGAAGCTGATAAAACAGCAAATGTAAGTAGTGGGCAGGCAATGAAAGATTTACAGAATTTAGTAGATCAGATCCCTGGTGTCGATTTAGCTTGGAGTGGTATGTCTTATGAGGAAAATAAGTCGAGCAATCAAGCACTCTTACTTTATTTGGTTTCTATAGGGTTTATTTTCTTATGTTTAGCCGCACTATATGAAAGTTGGTCTATTCCTGCAGCGGTTATGACCGCTATTCCATTAGGTATTGGTGGTAATATTCTATTTAGCTACTTTGCAGGTTTCCCAAATGATATTTACTTCCAAATTGCATTGTTAACGACTATTGGTCTGTCATGTAAAAATGCAATTTTAATTGTTGAGTTTGCTTCTATGGCACAGCAACAAGGAAAATCAGCTATTGATGCGGCTTTAAGTGCCGCAAGATTACGTTTACGCCCCATTTTAATGACGTCTATTGCATTTGGTGCTGGCATTTTACCTCTTGTTTTTGCCTTTGGTGCTGGTGCGGCAAGTCGTCAAGAAATTGGAGTAAGTGTTTTGGGTGGGGTGGTGTTTGGTACTGTACTTGTACTTATATTTATTCCATTTATGTATGTGCTTATTCGTAATATTTTTAAAGTGAAGCAACAAAATATCGAAAGTTAAGTATTAAGATGTCAGTTTGATCATTAATAGAACTAAAATTCATTTATAATCATTTGAATTGTAGATTTTTTGTTGCATGGGTTGAGTAATACATAACTTGTTTGTAGTATTTGCACGCCGTATAAACGGTATATAGAGGATCACGTTCCTAAATGGACAGGCATAGTTGTCATTTATCTTACATTTCAAAACATTATATTCACCTCATACAGGATGAAGGTATTTTGTTGGCAATGAACTAATTTGCCATGTTGCCTTTATTACTGCGTGAGAGTAATGAGGGACTAACATGAGCTACAACAATTTTTTGTATTTAATTAATGACGCACTTAAAAATAATCATATCGAGCTTGCTCTCGAGTCATTAAAAACATTCCGTGCTGCCGATATTGCAGATATTATCGCTCAATTACCTATTGAGAATAGTCAGACCTTAATTCTGAATTTGCCCGACCGTTCCTATGTTTTTTCTTACTTATCTCCCGATATTCAAGCTGAGCTTGCTAAGGTTTTGCCACGTCAGGTTCTAGCGGACATTATTGGTGAGATGTCTTCAGATAAGCGAGCAGATG
Source organism: Acinetobacter sp. FY683 (assembly GCF_059515885.1). Taxonomy (NCBI): domain Bacteria; kingdom Pseudomonadati; phylum Pseudomonadota; class Gammaproteobacteria; order Moraxellales; family Moraxellaceae; genus Acinetobacter; species Acinetobacter sp. FY683. Next base: position 29,379 of record NZ_JCAKNA010000025.1, read on the forward strand.
TATTTAAGCGCTTAGATGAAAATCAACAAAATGCATTATTACCTGCTTTAGCTCAAGCAGAGCGTGAAGATATTCGTTTGCTTTCATCTTATGTTGAAGGAACTGCGGGAGCTATTATGAGCTCCGAATACGCAACGTTATATCCGAATATGACCGTAGCAAATGCAATTAAAATGTTACGCGCTGAAGCACCAGATACTGAAACAATTTATTTTGCTTATGTTTTGGATGAAGCACGAAAACTGTTGGGCGTGATTTCATTAAAACAACTTATTTTGGCACAAGAACAACAGAATATTAATGAGTTGATGGTGACCAATGTTCTTTTTGCAAAAGTAGATTCAGATCAAGATGAAGTGGCAAAAATTATTGCACGTTATGACTTATTAGCATTGCCAATTGTTGATGAACAAGGTGTTATGGTTGGTATAGTCACGCATGATGATGCCATGGATGTTGCACGCGAAGAAGCAACAGAAGATTTCTTAAAGGCTGGTGCAGTTAATGCAACATCAAGTCTAAGTTTAAAGTCTACGCCTATTCTTCAACTTTATAAAAACCGTGTTTTCTGGCTTGTATTTCTAGTATTTGGTAGTTTGCTTTCGGGTATCGGAATTGCTCACTTTGAAGATATTATTGCACAAAATATTGTTTTAGTATTTTTCTTACCTTTACTTGTGGGAAGTGGTGGTAATGCAGGATCACAGTCATCTACATTAATGGTACGTGCTTTAGCAACGGGTGATGTTCAATTTAAAGATTGGTTCCTTTTATTAGGACGTGAAAGTTTGGTTGCTCTTTGTTTAGGCTTAACTATGGCTTTGGCGGTTTCATTCTTAGGTTTTTACCGTGGCGATGAATATGTTGCTTTAGTCCTTGCGATTAGTATGGTCGGAATTGTTTTACTAGGCTGTTTAATTGGCATGAGCTTACCATTTATTTTAAACAAGTTTGGTTTTGACCCAGCAAGTGCATCAGCACCTTTGGTCACCTCTATTTGTGATGCGACTGGTGTTTTAGTGTATTTATCTATTGCTTCCATTATTTTATTTTAGTGCGTTGTAATATTGATATAAAACGAAGATGAATGCGTATATGCTCAATCTTAATTAAATATTGCTTCAATGATAGATTGGTATGGGAAAACAAAAAAAATTAAGTCAGCAAGAAGTTATAAAGTTAGAGCGTGATCTTGCAAAATACGCCAATATGATGGATTCGGTAGTTCGTATTCCATTTACTAAGCAGGGCGTAGGTGCAGATGCAGCACTGAGTACAATCCCTGTAGCAGGTGATGCTGCAGGTTTTGTACTTACATGCTATGCCATTTATAAAGCAAAGCAAATTGGTGTGCCCAAGCATAAGTTAACACCTGTAATGAAAATGGCTGTGGTTGATGCTGTGGTTGGTGTTATTCCTATCGCAGGCACAATATTTGATATTTTCATTAGACCCAGTCGAAAAGCTTTAGATGTTGTACATGAACATATTCGCCTCGAATATCAGATTCATTCTGACCATCATGTTGTACATCCGTTTTTACATGAAAAATTGGAAAAGAAACAACGTAACTCTGCTTTTTGGCGTAATCCTGTTGTAGCTTGGTTATGGCTACATATTCCAGATATTTTAGGGTTATTGTTTCTTGCAATATTCTTTTATGCTTTATGGGTTGGTGGTAGCTTGGTCATTCAGTGGTTACAGAATTTTTTATAGTCGATGTAACATAATAAAAAAGCCTCCAATTGGAGGCTTTTTTTAATGCTTAATTTAACTTGTTCAATTAAGGCACATTAAGTTGCTGTAATGCAGCAACACGCTGTTCAATAGATGGGTGAGTTTGGAATAGGGCAGCTAAACTAAAGCCTTCTTCTTTACCTGCCGAAATAGCAAAAGCTTTCATCTCTTTTGGCATAGCATCTGGTAATTCAGATTCTGCTTGTAAACGTAATAACGCAGAAATCATGGCTTGTTTGCCAGCAAGACGAGCACCTGCTTCATCTGCACGGTATTCACGTTGACGAGAGAACCACATTACAATTGAAGACGCTAAAATACCAAATACGATATCAAGTACAATTGTAATTGCAAAATAGCCAAGACCAGGGGCTTCGCCATCTTGTCGACCGAAAACATTACGGTCAATGAAGTCACCAACAACACGAGCAAAGAACATAACAAATGCGTTCACAACACCTTGAATAAGGGCAAGAGTAACCATGTCACCATTGGCTACGTGTCCAATTTCGTGAGCAAGTACTGCACGCAATTCATCTTTATTCATACGCTCAAGTAAGCCAGTAGAAACAGCAACGAGAGAGTCGTTTTTATTCCAACCTGTTGCGAAAGCATTTGATTGATAAGATGGGAAAATACCCACTTCAGGCATGTTAATACCGGCACGTTGCGATAGTTGAGCAACTTCTTGTAATAACCATGCTTCTGCTTGGTTGCGAGGGGCATTAGGGTCTATGAGTTCAGTACCAGTTGTTTTTTTCGCCATCCACTTAGACATGAATAGTGAAATTAAAGAGCCAACCATACCAAAGACAAAACAGATCACTAAAAGGTTGCCTAGATTTAAGCCACCCGCGCCATGGTAACTACCGACACCGAAGAGTGACAAAATTATGCCAGCTACAACCAGTACCGCGAGGTTGGTAAGCAAGAACAAACCAATCCGCATCATTGAGAGAATCCTCTTAAAAATTAAATAGGTAAGATTTATAAAAATAAATCTATTCTTAAATATGCGGTGTCTATTGCAAAAATTCAAGAATAAATTTTAAAAAATAATCGCTTTATTGAAGAGTGTAGGTCATCTAATTAGCGTGGAGTCGCATTGGCATATGTAAATGTGCCATCACTCGTTTGAATAATTTTTCTTTGTGGCTTAGGTGATGAATGTGTCAAGTTGATATTAGATGCAGTTTTAGTTTGAGTTGGTTTTGTAGTAGCAGTGACTTCAGAAGCAGATTGTTCTGATGTGGTAGAGCTTGCTGAAAATCCTACACCACTTGAATAGAGGTTTTGAAAACGACTATTTACTCGACGTACATAATCTTGAGTTTCTCTAAAAGGTGGAATGCCACCATATTTACTCACATTTCCTTCACCTGCATTATAGCCTGCGAGTGCTAAAGATGTATTTCCATTGAAGCGTTCTAATAACCATGCTAAATATTTTGCACCCGCCATAATATTTTGATGCGGATCATAGGCATTTGAAACATTAAATCGGCGTGCAGTTGCAGGCATAAGTTGCATAAGACCTTGAGCACCAACAGGAGAGCGAGCATTGGTGTTAAAACCAGACTCTGTATGCATAACGGCTTTAATTAAGCCTTCAGATACGCCATGTGTAGAGGCTGCTTGTCGAATGATATGGTCAAAAGCATTTTTATTTTTACTATAGCTTGGCAGAACTGAAGATTCAGATGAGCCCCAATTCGAATAGTTATGTATGTTGCTATCTGCGTAATAAGTGATTTTGATACGTTGTAAAGATTGATCTGAGCTTTTCTTATTCGTAAGTAGTGTACTGCCTTTACTATCTTTATACATGTAAACTTGCCCCGCGTGCGTAGGCAATGCCATGAAAGAAATAGCAGTAGTAGATCCCAATAAAAAAAGTGAAATAAATCTTAAATTTTTAATCATTAGCAGTATGAGCATTTATATACGGCAACATTAATACAATCGATTTTAACAAATAAAAATATAAATAGAAGCACTAAAGCATTTTTTTTGGATTACGTATTCACAAAAATCAAGTCAATTTGTTGATTCAGTAATCAAAAAAAATATTTATTTTTTTTTAACGAGCATTGCTTGACAGGGTTAAGTTATTGAAAATAAATATAAAATAAATCGATCAAAAAATAACCAATTTAAATAGAAGCCTTAAATTCAGGGTGCATAACCTTGTCAAGTACTTTTAAATCCACAAAGTTATCCACAGCTTTTGTGGAAAACTGTGGAAAAGTCCAAAAGATAAGCATCTTGACTAAAAAGTGAACTCTAACGTTCAAAATTACAATTTTTTTAAGAAATTTTTATGACAAAAGCAATTATTTTTTTATTACATTCTTTTGGTGCGATTTGGCACCATTTCGGCTAAAATTGCGCAGTATTTTTATTATGGTTAATTTCGTCTATGTTCTCACCAGTTGAATCCGAACAAGGATTTAATTTCAAGCCTGAATTGCCTACTAGTTCGGCATATTATCGGTTGTTGAAAAAACTCCGCCGTCAAGTTGGTCATGCTATTCGTGATTTTAAAATGATCGAAGATGGTGACAAAGTCATGGTGTGTATTTCTGGTGGTAAAGACAGTTATACCTTGTTGGATATTTTGTTGCAGTTTAAGCGCATTGCACCAATTAATTTTGATGTTATTGCGGTTAACCTAGACCAGAAACAACCAGGCTTTCCTGAAGATGTTTTACCACGCTATTTAGAAGAAAATAATATTCCGTATTATATTCTTGAAAAAGACACATACAGTATTACGAAACGTTTAACGCCAGAAGGTAAAACTTATTGCGCAGTGTGTTCTCGTTTACGCCGTGGTTCATTGTACGGTTTTGCTCAAGAGATTGGCGCAACTAAAGTGGCATTAGGTCACCACCGTGATGATATTTTGGCAACATTCTTCTTAAACTTATTCCATGGTGGTAGTTTAAAGGCAATGCCGCCTAAACTATTGTCATCAGATAAAAAGAATATTTTGATTCGTCCTTTGGCTTATGTTGAAGAAAAAGACATTATCAAATATGCAGAAATGCGTAAATTCCCAATTATCCCTTGTAACTTGTGTGGTTCTCAAGAGAACTTACAACGTGCAATTTTAAATGACATGTTGCGTACTTGGGATAAAGAATATCCAAAACGTTTACATAGTATTTTTGGTGCTTTACAAAACGTTTCTCCATCGCAACTTGCAGACCGTGAATTATTCGATTTCGAAGCTTTAGATAGTGAACGTGAAATTGATTTCACTGGAAGTTGCACAGTAGATGAAACACCTGGGGCAAGTAAAAAAATTAATATGGTGAACTTAGGTTTCGCAGCAGAATAAATTACATTTAGACACTATTTCTTCGGAAGTAGTGTCTATATCCAAATATGTATTTATAAATAATAAAAAAACTAAAACATCAAAAATTGAACGCTTCGTACATATTTTCTTATCCTTATTTTAAAATTACGTGCTATAACAACTGACAAGCAAAATTTGCTTTAGAATTATGCTGTTTGGATAAATAGCAAAATGTATAAATATATAGAGGAAAGATCATGCCTGCTTTTTTAACTGATGATTGGTTTTCAACTGTAGAAACGCTTACAGCACAAGCTGGCGATTTAAATTTACCACCTGCGCTTGCAAACCTTGCAATTAACTTAGTGGTTGCTGATGCTTCAGGTAATACTGAATTGTCTTTGGATGGTGGGGCAATTAAAAAAGGTCTATCTTCGAATGCAAAAACAACATTAAACATGGATGGTGAAACTTTACGTAAAGTTTTCCTTGAGTTTGATATGGCTGCTGCTATGCAAGCATTCATGACGGGTAAAATAAAAGTTCAAGGTGATATGTCACAGCTTATGGCATTACAAACTGCAAGACCTAGCCAAGAACAAAAAGATTTGTTCAAAAAAGTGTTAGAGCTAACAGCTTAAAATATTAAATAAAAAAAGCTTACCTTTTGGTAAGCTTTTTTTATTGCTGTCAAAATATAAATATTTCAATAAGTTTAGATATTTACAAGTTGAGGCGTTGTTTTGATATGCTCAAGATAAGCACGAATACGCGTTACGTATTGCACAGCTTGTCTATATTGACCATTACTTGCTTTGTTACGGTCTAAATAAGCATAAAAGTTGACCCAGTTGTCTGGATCTTTACCTTGAGCTTTAATACGTTTTTGAATCTGATTGACTGTGCCTGGTCCCATATTGTACGCAGCAAGTGCATACCAATTACGATCTGGGAAAGGGATGTCTTCATAACGACTTAACATTAAGTCGTAGTACTTTGCACCACCTTGAATGCTTTGGGCAGGATTAGTACGATCACTTACACCCATTGCTTTTGCTGTGCTGTTGGTGAGCATCATTAAACCACGAACACCTGTGGGAGAAACAGATGTTGGCTTTAAATAAGATTCTTGATAACCAATAGCAGCAAGTAAATGCCAATCTAAATCATATTCTTGAGCAGTCTTTTTGAAACTAGCCTTATATATAGGCATACGTTTACTTAGATCGCTTTGAATGCCATCCCAATATTCTTCTTTCACCACATTACGGTTATAAAAAGAAGCAAGTTGGTTTAGAGATCCATTTTGTTTACTTTTACAAATAAAGCCACTTGCAGTTTGTGTAAGTGGATCATCTGCATGTTTAAACACCCAATTTAATTCAGTATTTAAACCATTCTTTTCTAAACTATTCAAATCACCACATGATGCAGGGAGAGATGTCAGTTTTTTAGTTTCAATTAATTGAGTGTTTGCAGTGGTCATTGCAAAATTTGCTTTACCAGTTGCAACCATTTTCAAAGCAGTTGCATTATCTTCAACTGTTTGGAACTCTAATTGTACATTTAGGTTATCTGCATAGTTACGGACTAAGTCGTAGCCGAAACCGTGAAAATAATCACCATCTTCAAATACGGCAGATGGATTAGCAACAGAAACAACGGTTAATTTATTTTGATTAACAACGTTGTCGAACTGATATGTTGCTTTACTTGCATTAATTGCGTGAAACGGAAAAATAAGGCTAGTTAATGCAAGTGCTTTTAAAGAGAGAGAGAGTTTATTTGAGTTAAGGCTAAGCCTCGACCCAGGTGTTGAACTACTGTGCATGTTGTCTCCGCTACAAGTAATTTATGCCCAAAAAGTAAAGCTAAAAAAAGCTTCCATCTTTTTAAAGTTTGATAAATTCAATAAGGGGGTGGGCAGTCATGACGTCATTCAAAATGACATGAGATTAAGGATGAAAAATGTAGAAAAACTACATTGTTTAAAAAACAACCTAAGCTAAAAGTTGAGCGAATATTAAAGGGGGAAATTCGAGATGTCAAATTTTGTACTTAAAAAAATAAAAAAATATATTATAACTATTTGAAAATGTGGGTTTTATTTTTTTATTTTTTTGCTTTTTATAAATTTTAGTATAAATTTGGTATATTAAATCCTGTACAAGAGTAAAAAATTGCTTAGAAAATCATGAAATCAAACTTAATTACTCGTACAGGACACGACCTTCTTGTCGCTGAATTAAAGCATCTTTGGCATGAAGAACGTCCCGAAATCACTAAGAAAGTGAACTGGGCGGCAAGCCTTGGAGATCGGAGTGAAAATGCCGATTTTTCTAAATAACCCTATTTTTTATACTATTCAGGAAAAAATTAAAATCTTTTAATGGTTTAGTAAAGTTATGTTTACTATTTGGATATACTATTTTTTGCCTGATATTTTTAGTTTTGGGTGTTAATTATTATGATTATGGAAAATATCAAATTTGAGATTATTTCAGAAGATGGAGTAATACCTGAATTATTGCTAGATTATTGGAAATTTGGTGAGAAAAGGAGATTTGAATTAACTATTAAAGATATACTTGAAAAATACAGTTTTCAAACACAAACAATTTTAGCGCAAGAAGTTGGTAAAATTGGTTGTTTACAAGTAATTAAATTGAAGGATTGTGGAACATGTTATGATAAACGTGATTTTTATACTAGAAGTGATTTTAATTACTTCATAGATAGAGTAAGACGTTTTGAAGATAAATGTATTGAATGTTTAAATGAAAAAAATTTTAAAATTACTCAAGAGGCTATTCAATATTATAAGGAAAATTACGTTTCATCAAAACCTAAATTCGCTCAAGATAATGAATTAAATTATCTAGAAAAAATTCACTTGTATTTACTGATCGTAAATTATCTTGAGACCCGAAAAAAAAATTGGTCTGCCTTATATACTTTAACGGGATATTTTTGTAAAAATAATGTGGAAAGTTTAATAAAAAAAGGCTTTATTTACAATCAAGAAGGTTCTTTTAACTTAAGTCAGAAACAAGCTAAACTAAGACAAATATATTGGGATAGCCAAAGTATTTTTAATAGTGATTTTAAGGAGGAAATATGTAACTTCTTAAAAATTAATTTTGATCACTATTCGGTACTTGTTACTCCATCTCAATATGAAAGCATTGATGATTGGTTGATAGGTTTATTTAAAGAAATTAAAGAGCATAAATTAAGCTTAAATGACATCAAGGATGTTGAAAAATTCTTATTTAATATGCGTATTTCAGAAATATACGCACTCGCAGAATTTGTATGTGAATCAAATAAGATACCTTTATTAAAAGATAATGCCCTAGAATTTGAATTTATGAGAGCGATTGATAAATATAATTTGGAACAAATTTATAATATTTTTAATTATCAGGCAACGTATACAACATCTACTCTTTATAAGATAAGTGCTATTGAAAAGGCTTTGTTGCACAAAGATTTGAAATGCAAAGCGCACCTAATTGAGCCAAATTTAAGGCGTAACTTGGGTAAGTGGTCGACCTAATTCCGTAAATCTGTTAAGGACTGCTACACGTGCATGGATCTCATTCACTTGGCTATCAAAACTCCTTGCACTGAGTTTATCTCCTAATAATTTGATGCAATGCATCTTAGTTTCAACCAAACTTCGCCGATGATAGCCTGACCATTTTTTCCATAGTGTCCTGCCTAAACGTTTAATTGTTCGAAGTAATTCATTTCGCTCTAGCGAGCTACTCTTTGTATCTTTCCATGGTTTCGCATTTTTTCTAGGTGGAATCACCGCATGC
>NZ_JCAKNA010000026.1:0-37697 GCF_059515885.1 Acinetobacter sp. FY683
AGCGATTATGCAGTTACTTTAGCAACTACACCAGCACCAACTGTACGACCACCTTCACGGATCGCAAAACGTAGACCTGGGTCCATTGCGATTGGGTGGATTAATTCTACTGACATTTCTACGTTGTCACCAGGCATAACCATTTCTACGCCGTCTTGAAGAGCGATAGCGCCAGTTACGTCAGTTGTACGGAAGTAGAACTGTGGACGGTAACCGTTAAGGAATGGAGTATGACGACCACCTTCTTCTTTAGAAAGTACGTATACTTCTGCGTCGAATTTAGTATGCGGCTTGATTGCACCTGGTTTAGCAAGTACTTGACCACGTTGAACGTCTTCACGCTTAGTACCACGTAGAAGAACACCACAGTTCTCGCCCGCACGACCTTCGTCAAGAAGTTTACGGAACATTTCTACGCCAGTTACAGTTGTTTTAACTGTATCTTTAATACCAACGATTTCAACTTCTTCACCAACACGTACAATACCAGTCTCAACACGGCCAGTTACTACTGTACCACGACCTGAGATAGAGAATACATCTTCGATTGGCATAAGGAATGGAAGATCGATAGCACGCTCTGGCTCTGGGATATAAGTATCAAGAGCTTCAACAAGAGCAACAACTGCATCTTCACCGAACTGACCAGCTTCACCGTTAAGCGCAGCAAGAGCAGAACCACGGATAACTGGAGTGTCATCGCCTGGGAAGTCATAAGTAGAAAGAAGTTCACGAACTTCCATTTCTACTAATTCAAGTAATTCTTCATCATCAACAAGGTCGCATTTGTTTAAGAATACAACGATGTATGGAACACCTACTTGGCGAGAAAGAAGGATGTGTTCACGAGTTTGTGGCATTGGACCATCAGTCGCAGCACATACAAGGATCGCGCCATCCATTTGAGCAGCACCAGTAATCATGTTTTTAACATAATCCGCGTGGCCCGGGCAGTCTACGTGAGCGTAGTGACGAATTGGAGAATCGTATTCTACGTGTGAAGTATTAATTGTAATACCACGTGCTTTTTCTTCAGGTGCAGAGTCAATTGCAGCGTAGTCTTTCGCTTCGCCACCAAATTTCTTAGCACATACAGTTGCAATTGCAGCTGTTAAAGTAGTTTTACCATGGTCAACGTGACCAATTGTGCCCACGTTAACGTGTGGCTTATTACGTTCGAACTTAGCCTTAGCCATGAGATCTTCCTTTTTAAACAACTCATGGGGGATAACCCATGAGCATTTGGTTTTAACTATAAATTAGTTTGGGCTTATAGTAATCGAAAGATTACTCGTCGTCACCTTTTTTACCGCCAGACTGGAATTTAGAAATGATGCCTTCAGCCACGTTACGTGGAGTTTCAGCATATTTAGCAAATTCCATAGAGTAAGTCGCACGACCTTGAGACATAGAACGCATTTGAGTCGCGTAACCAAACATCTCTGCCAATGGAACTTCAGCACGGATTGCTTTAGTACCACCAGGTAAATCGTCCATACCTTGAACCATACCACGACGACGGTTTAAGTCACCCATGATATCGCCCATGTAGTCTTCTGGAGTTTCTACTTCAACTTTCATGATTGGTTCAAGAAGGATAGGATCCGCTTTCATGAAACCATCACGGAAGGCATAAGAACCCGCCATTTTGAACGATAATTCGTCAGAATCGACATCATGGTAAGAACCGTCGAATAATGTCGCTTTAATGCCAACTACAGGGTAGCCAGCCAATACGCCATTCTTCATACGCTCTTGAATACCTTTATCAACTGCGCCGAAGAATTCTTTAGGTACAACACCACCTACAACTTCTTCAACGAATTCGTATTCTTTACCTGACTCGTCAACATCCATAGGTTCTAAACGAACATATACGTGACCGAATTTACCTTTACCACCAGTTTGACGTACGAATTTACCTTCTTGCTCAACAGATTTTTTAATCGTTTCGCGGTAAGCAACCATTGGTTTACCAATGTTCGCTTCAACGTTAAATTCACGCTTCATACGGTCAACAAGGATGTCAAGGTGAAGCTCACCCATACCTGCGATGATTGTTTGACCAGATTCTTCGTCAGTACGTACACGGAACGATGGATCTTCTTTAGCCAAACGACCTAAAGCGATAGACATTTTCTCTTGGTCAGCTTTTGTCTTAGGCTCTACAGCTAAAGAAATTACTGGCTCAGGGAATTCCATACGCTCTAGAGTAATGATGTTTTTCTCATCACAAAGTGTATCACCAGTTGTAACGTCTTTAAGACCTACACATGCAGCGATATCACCAGCGCGGATTTCTTCAACGTCTTGACGATCGTTTGCGTGCATTTGCACGATACGGCCAATACGTTCACGTTTAGCTTTAACTGGGTTGTATACTGGATCGCCTTGTTTAAGAACACCAGAATAAACACGTACGAAAGTTAAGTTACCTACGAATTTGTCATTCATGATTTTGAATGCAAGTGCAGAGAACGGAGCTTCGTCAGATGCTTCACGAGTCGCTTTAGTTTCAGCTTTATCGTCAAGTACACCTTCAATCGCTTTAACTTCTGTAGGTGATGGTAAGAATTCAATCACAGCATCCAACATACGTTGAACACCTTTGTTTTTGAACGCAGAACCACAAAGCATTGGTTGAATTTCACAAGCCAAAGTTTGAGCACGAAGACCAGCAACGATTTGTTCTTTTGTCAAATCGCCATTGTTTAGGTATTCATCCATCAAATCTTCAGATGCTTCAGCCGCAGCTTCAACCATGTTAGTACGCCATTCGTTAGCAGTATCAACTAGGTCAGCAGGAATGTCGCCATATTCGAATTGCATACCTTGAGATGCTTCATCCCAAATGATTGCTTTCATTTCGATAAGGTCAACAACACCTTGGAAGTTATCTTCAGCGCCAACAGGAATAACTACAGGTACAGGATGTGCACCTAAACGAGTTTTCATTTGTTCAACAACACGGAAGAAGTTTGCACCTGTACGGTCCATCTTGTTCACGAATGCTAAACGAGGCACTTGGTATTTGTTAGCTTGACGCCATACAGTTTCAGACTGAGGTTGAACACCACCTACAGCACAGTAAACCATACATGCACCGTCAAGAACACGCATAGAACGCTCAACTTCGATTGTGAAGTCAACGTGTCCCGGTGTATCAATTACGTTGATACGGTGTTCTGGAAATTGTTTGCCCATGCCTGACCAGAAACAAGTTGTAGCAGCTGAAGTGATTGTAATACCACGTTCTTGCTCTTGTTCCATCCAGTCCATAGTTGCTGCACCATCATGTACTTCACCTAGTTTGTGAGATACACCTGTGTAGAACAAAATACGTTCTGAAGTTGTGGTTTTACCAGCATCGATGTGAGCAGAAATACCAATGTTACGGTAACGAGAAATTGGGGTTTGACGAGCCATGATTTCTTGCATTCCTAAATTTTGTTGTTTAAAACAGGACGCTTTAAGTTGCTAGCAACTTAAAGCGCTTTGATGACAAATTGGTGACAACCAATATGCCACCCTCCTGAATAAGGCCTGTTTTAGTTGCTTAGAAGCGGTAGTGAGAGAACGCTTTGTTGGCTTCAGCCATACGATGCACGTCTTCACGTTTTTTAACCGCTGCGCCTTTACCTTCAGCTGCATCAAGCAACTCACCAGCAAGACGTAAAGCCATAGTTTTTTCAGAACGCTTAGCAGCAGCATCTACTAACCAACGCATCGCTAAAGCTGTACGACGGGATGGGCGTACTTCCATAGGAACTTGGTATGTAGCACCACCAACACGGCGTGCTTTTACTTCAACCATAGGACGAACTTTTTCAAGCGTAGCTTCAAAAAACTCAACTGGGTCTACTTTATTTTTTTCTTGAACGCGGTCTAAAGCACCGTAAACGATACTTTCAGCAATAGATTTTTTACCATCTTGCATTACGTGGTTCATGAATTTAGCGATTGTTTGGCTGCTGAATTTAGGATCCGGAAGGATTTCTCGAGCAGCGACTACGCGACGTCTTGGCATTTTAAACTACCTATAAATATGACACTTCAGGTTTATCCAGCATGAGTACAAAGTGTCATGTACAATTCGCTGGCCTTACTACACGTCGCTTGAATTTCACAAAATTAATGCAGAAATCAGACAAGCGAGACGATAAAGGATTGCGGTGTTACGGTCTTAGAAGCTAATTCTTAACGAATTATTTCTTAGGACGTTTAGTACCGTATTTAGAACGTGACTGGTTACGATCTTTCACACCAGCGCAGTCTAATGAACCACGAACTGTATGGTAACGTACACCTGGTAAATCTTTAACACGACCACCACGGATAAGAACAACACTGTGCTCTTGTAAGTTATGGCCTTCACCACCGATGTAGCTTGATACTTCAAAGCCAGAAGTTAAGCGAACACGGCAAACTTTACGCATTGCTGAGTTAGGTTTTTTAGGTGTAGTTGTGTAAACACGTGTACAAACACCACGACGTTGTGGACAAGCCTTCAACGCAGGAACTTTTGATTTTTCAATCAAAGTTGCACGACCCTTACGGATCAACTGATTTGTTGTTGCCATTTGGCAATTCTCCCGTTAATTAAAAGCCCCAAAAAATACCACTTTTTGAGGGCATGCAATTGTATGTCATGTGAATGAAATGGTCAATATTCGACTACATACCAAATATCGACTATTTCTACATTAGCGTGAATTTTAACTTGTTATTTAAGCAGATATTATTCCTGCTGATTTATTGATTTTTTTGTAACCTTATTTTCAGACCCAGCGGATGTTGTTTTCACAACTTCCCCCTCAACCTTTGAACTTGTTTCAGTTGCAACCCTGTCTTTTGGAGGTTGTTTAGGTTTTACTGCCCTTTTATTTCGCGTTATTACCATTCCTTCTTTCTGCGTGACTGGCTTTTTTCGCACAGTCTTTTTTACAACTTGCTCTTCCACAGATGTCTGTTTAACAATCGGCTCTATCGTTTTATCAGTTTTATTTAAATCAGCATGTGTGTGATCATTTGCATCTACATGAGATTTAATGTGCTCTACAAGTTTCGGTTTAACTTGAGCGACCAACGCCAATGATTTTTCATAAGCTTCCAACGGGGACAGTGCTAAGTCTTTTTGATCAATTAAAAAAGCGCGTGCTTGAGCAAAGATCACCTGTGCTTTTATATTCACTTCTTCAACAAGCTTACGACTATATATAGCCCCAACAGATGCACTTGCAACAGGAGCTAGTTTTGTCAGCATTGAAAATTTAGGAATATTATTCAACCATTGCCATTTAGCATCACCATCTTCATTGGTCAGCCATCGTTTCAGAGCTTCAATATCATTACTAGAACCAACAAGTTTCTGCAATTGATACACATCATGTGTTTCTAGTGTAGTTGCAATTGCTTTTATACCCATGAGAATGGCTTGTTTTTCTGCAATTAACCCTAAATCAATTTGCCTAAAGATATACTGAACAATATCTTGATCCGTTTCTTTATTTAATTCAAAACCATATGAGCGACCAACCTGATAAATCGTTCGTAAAGACATCACAATAGAAACAGGAACATCAATTGTAGAACCAATAACACCTGTTGCACCTGTTAAAGCACCTTGTACAGAAGCAATCCATTTATTTTGTTCAACCAAAGCCTGACTAATACGCTGAGATCGGCTGATGTCTCGAGTAAGCTCCTCTAAATTTTGAACACCAGCCTCATCTAATACAGCATCTACTGAGCTTATATTGTTGGTAAATGTATTGAGTTGGTCAAAAAGATAGTCTGAAACTTTATCTGAGAAATGTGGAGACACCAAATTTGCAACACGATCTATTGTTCCATAATGTCGCCCTAATAATTGTCGAGATACTTGCGGAACATGTGTACGCAATAATTGTTGTGGATTTTCATATATATTTGCATCAAACATACTTTTAGATCGTGCAGTTCCTTCAACAACACTGGCTTTATCAATCTCCAAGTTTTGTTTGGAAATATCATTTGCTGTTGCTTGTTGAATAACGTCCAAGCCAACCTCACTGAGCTTTTTAGCCACTCCAAAAGCATTAGTGAGGAATCCCCTTGATCGTTTATTATTAGAATCTTTCATTATTCCCCACTCTCCCAATTATTCGGTTTATTAAGTAAATACTAGGCTTAGTCTACATTTATCTCAATGTTATTATGTATCTTTGACTTAAATACAGACACCCAACCACATTCATTATACAACGCAATAATAGGCATAATATTTGCCATAAGAATTCAAAATTCTTTCTGCTATTATGATCACATTGAAAGTATATTGAGAAGTGCTTCTAGTTTTAACGCAGACGGACGTTTTAGAAACCCACACCTCAGTATTATCACTATATAAAGGATCTGTAGATGAAACGTGTTGTAATCACTGGCATGGGCATTAACTCATGTATTGGTAATACATTAGAAGAAGTGAACCACTCTTTACAAAATGGGATTTCAGGAACACGTCTTAATCCAGTCTACCAAGAACTAAACTTTAAAAGTCATATCAGTGCAGCTGCTGCTCAAGATTTCGATGGAATTGACCGTCGCTTAAAACGCTTTATGGGCGTTTGTGCAATGTATGCTTACAACGCTGCAGTTGCTGCAGTAGAAAATGCAGGCTTAACTGCTGAACAACTTGGTGGCAATCCACGTTATGGTATTGCAGGTGGTTCAGGTGGTGGTTCAACTGCTTCTGTTGTAGAAATGAATGAACTTTTAGAAACTAAAGGTGCTCGTAAAGTTGGTCCATTCTTTGTTCCACGTAACATGACCAACACAATTACAGCAAACGTTGGTGTTGCATTTAAACTGCAAGGTGTTGCTCATACAATTACAAGTGCTTGTGCAACTTCTGCGGATGCAATTGGTTATGCATACAACCTAATTCAATTAGGTAAACAAGATTTAATGCTTGCAGGTGGCGGTGAAGAAGATCATTGGTCACAAAGCTTATTATTTGATGCAATGGGCGCACTTTGTTCTAAATATAATGATACCCCTGAAACTGCATCTCGTCCTTACTCTGCTGACCGTGATGGTTTCGTTATTGCTGGTGGCGGCGGTTTTGTTGTTCTTGAATCTTTAGAACATGCTCAAGCTCGTGGTGCAAACATTCTTGCTGAAGTTGTTGGTTACGCTGCAAACTCTGATGGTGCAGACATGGTTGCACCAAGCGGTGAAGGTGCAACGCGTTGTATCCTTATGGCTTTAGAAGAAGCTAAACAACACGGCGTCGATAAAATTGACTATGTAAATACACACGGTACATCTACTCCTGCCGGTGATATTACAGAGTTAAATGCAATGGGCCGTGCTTTTGGTGAAGGTAATGTTCCTCCACTAAGCTCAACTAAATCTATGACAGGTCATAGTCTTGGTGCGGCAGGCGTTCAAGAAGCAATCTATTCTATTCTTATGATGCAAAATGACTTTATTGCACCAAACATCAATGTAACTGAACTTGATGAGGGTACAAAAGGTTATGACATCGTACTTGAAAAACGTGAAGCAAAATTGAATACTGTAATGAGTAACAGTTTTGGCTTTGGCGGCGTAAATGCTTGCCTAATTTTCAAGAAGTGGGATGAATAATCCCTAAAAAGGATATTCAATGGATGCTCCTTCAGATGCTTTCTTATGGGTAAAAGCATTACATATAATTGCCGTGGTATGTTGGTTTGCAGCTTTATTCTATCTACCACGCTTATTTGTTTACCATGCTATGAGCGATGATGTAACAAGCCATCAACGCTTTGAAGTCATGGAACGCAAGTTATACCGTGGCATTATGTGGCCTGCCATGATTGCAACACTCATTACAGCTCACTTTTTAGTGGATTGGGGTGATGCAACCAGACATTACCATGAAGCAATGTGGTTTTATCTTAAAGTTGGTTTAGTAGGGTTATTGGTGATTTACCATTTAGTATGTGGTTATTACCGTAAAAAACTGATTAACAATGCGCATTATAAATCACATAAGTTTTGGCGTTACTTCAATGAAATGCCAACGCTAATTTTATTTGCGGTTGTTATTTTAGTTGTTGTTAAACCAAGTTTCTAAAGTTTGCAGATATTCAATATTATAAAAAAGCCTCCAAAACTGGAGGCTTTTTTTACATTTCATACTTTACTTATTCAACATATTAGAACTTCATTTTTTCAATACGAGGCTTATAAAAAATACGATAAGTAACCGCAAGGATAACCAACCACAATGGACTAATAATTAATGCCTTTAAGGTATCAGGCTCTAGACTAAGAATAACCAAAGCAAAGAGCAAGAATGCCAATACAACGTATGACATTGCCACACCGCCTGGCATTTTAAATTTAGATTTTTCATGTAGCTCAGGTTTCAATTTACGGTAGCGGATGTAACACACCATAATTAAACCCCAAATACTAATAAATAAAATGACACATAGCGAACTTGCTAGTGTGAAGGCTTCCATTGTATTAGGTACAAAATATTGAAAAGCTGCGCCAATCATAATAAATGAACATGAGAAATATAAACCTTTTGCAGGCACTGCACGTCTAGAAAGCTCTGCAAGCTTTTGAGGAGCCTGCCCTCCACGCGCTAAACCAAACAACATACGACTTGTGGAAAATACACCACTATTCATAGATGACATTACAGATGAAAGTACAACCAAATTCATAATAATTGCTGAAACTGGAATACCTGCATGCAAGAACAAACTTACAAATGGACTTTGGTCTGCAGGAATTTCAACCCACGGTGTAACCGCCATAATCATAAGTAATGAAAGTACATAAAAAAGAATGATCCGAGTTGGAATTGCATTTACCGCTTTAGGTAGATTTTTCTCAGGATCTTTA
Source organism: Acinetobacter sp. FY683 (assembly GCF_059515885.1). Taxonomy (NCBI): domain Bacteria; kingdom Pseudomonadati; phylum Pseudomonadota; class Gammaproteobacteria; order Moraxellales; family Moraxellaceae; genus Acinetobacter; species Acinetobacter sp. FY683. Next base: position 8,884 of record NZ_JCAKNA010000026.1, read on the forward strand.
GTTTCTGCAGCCATTGTTCCAAGCAATTCAACACCAACAAAGGCGAACATTGCTATTTGGAAACCTGCTAAAAAGCCCATTGCACCTTTAGGGAACATTCCGCCATGTGACCAAATATTACTAAAGCTTGCAACTGAACCTGTTGGTGCTTGGAAGCCAGTGAATACCATGTATCCACCAATTACAATTAAACCAATAATGGCTAAAATTTTAATTAAAGCAAACCAAAACTCAATTTCACCAAACAACTTAACGGTTACAAGGTTAATGCCAAGAATAAAGATTACGCATGCAGCACTAATTAAGGCTTGTCCCATTGGGGTAAATACCATATCAGGCGGTAACCAAAAGCCTAAATAATTAATAATTGCAGCTAAATCGGCAATACCAACCAACACCCAACCTAACCAATATGACCAACCAATATAATAACCAGCACTGGGTCCTATTAAATCGGTTGCCATATCAATAAAAGACTTATAGTGTAAATTTGAAAGTAGAATTTCACCTAAAGCACGCATTAAAAAGAAGAACATGAAACCAATAATCATGTAAATAAACAGAATTGATGGACCTGCTAGAGAAATGGTTTTCCCCGATCCCATAAACAACCCTGTTCCAATCGCACCACCAATCGCAATTAATTGTAAATGTCGATTGGATAGTTTGCGTTGTAATTCATTGGATGATGACTTTGCATCATCAAGACCTGTTGTTTTCATAATAAAACATCCATTTAACCGTCTTTTTCAAAGCTAGATAACATACTTTGATTTAAATCCTAAAACCAAACATTTATGTTATTTTTCACGTTTAATCATGAATAAACTCACAATAAAACGTCTAAACAATTACTTTAAATCGTTTTTTTAATTACTTATTAATGTTGTGCTGCTGTCACTGCAATTTCAATTAACCAGTTTGGATTAACCAAATCGGCCTGAATAGTTGCACGTGAAGGTGTCTCGTGTCCTTTCAACCAATCAACCCAAATTGAGTTTACCGTTTGAAAATCACTTAAATTTTTGACAAATAATTGTGCGGATAAAAGACGTGTTTTATCGGTATTCGCTAGTGCCAATAACTGGTCAATTGTATTTAAAATTTCTGTAGTTTGACCTGCAACATCATTATCTGTGTTTTTAGGTACCTGCCCAGACAAGTAAACAACTTTGTTAAATACCACAACTGAGCTCATGACTTCGTTTGTGTTAAATCTTTGAATATCTAATTGAGACATTTTTCCTTCCTTTTATTGTGATTGCACAAAGTTCACACGTGCTGTCACAGCACACATCAACTCGTATCCAACTGTTCCTGAAGTTATTGCAACTTCATCAATTGATAAAACAATGCCTTGAGAAGAATATCCCCAAAGCACAACCTCACTTCCAATTTTTGCTTGTTTTATATGAGTAAGATCAACAACAAGCATATCCATGCTAACCCGCCCAATTGTTGTTGTTCGAATAGAATCTACCAATACGGGGGTTCCTGTTGCCGATATACGCTGATAACCATCGGCATAACCACAGGCAACAACACCAATTTTCATGTCGTGTTCAGCAATGAAATTTGAACCATAGCCCACGCTATCGCCTGCTTTTATATTTTGCATGGCAATAATTTCGCTTCTTAAACTCATGGTCGGTTTAAGATTCCAATCTTGAATATGATGTGTTGGGTAATCGGGAGAACTTCCATAAAGCATAATACCGCTACGAACATAATCCGACCGAAGATGATTTGAATGTCTTAATATAGCAGCGCTATTACTCACGGACGTTTTACCGTCTAGCCTTTGGGTAATAGATTCAAAAATGTCTTGTTGATATTTCACACCATCTTGTCCAAAACGCTCACCATCAGCATTTGAAAAGTGCGTCATATGCGTAATAGATTGGACAACATTCAGGGTTGAAAGCCTTTGCCATACTTGAGGGTATTGCTCAGGAGTAAATCCTAAACGATTCATCCCACTATTCATTTTTAAGAAAATGTCAAATTTAGCTTCAGGATTAAGCTGTGAAAATTGCTCAAGCCATTCAATTTGATGTTCACCGTGAACTGCAAAGCTCATTTGATATTTCTGACAAAAATACAAATCATCAAAAGCAAAAACACCTTCAAGCAAAAGCAATTGGCGTGTACAGCCTAAAGCGCGTAGTCGCTTGCCTTCATCTAAATCAATAAAGGCAAAACCATCTGCTGCTTGAAAGGCCTGATAAACACGCTCAATACCATGCCCATAAGCATTTGCCTTAACAACAGCAAACACTTTGCTATGAGGCATACTTTTGCGTGCAATATCTAAATTATGTTGCAACGCATCATGATGAATGATTGCTGTAATTGGACGTGGCATTTTCTCTTCCTTGAGCGACCAAATAACAAATAAACTGTTACGCTACGGCATAACGTTGCAACGATAAGCCTTCAGTACTAATTTCAGGCGTTTTATTTAACACCAAATCACTCATCAATTTCCCTGAACCACATGCCATAGTCCAACCTAATGTGCCATGACCTGTATTAAGGAATAAATTTTTAAAGCGTGTAGCCCCTATAATTGGCGTACTGTCTGGTGTCATTGGGCGTAAACCTGTCCAAAAACTGGCATTTTCTAAATCTCCACCTGGGAATAAATCTCGTGTTACCATTTCTAAAGTTCCACGACGATCTTCATTTAAGCCCAAATTAAAACCACTCAGTTCTGCCATGCCACCCACCCGAATACGCTCATCAAAACGTGTAATCGCAATTTTGTAAGTTTCATCTAATACTGTCGATTGTGGTGCAAAAGCAGAGTCGATAATTGGTACTGTTAATGAGTAACCTTTAACAGGATACACAGGCAAATCTAGATCGAGTGGCTTTAAAAAATCACGTGAATAACTACCAAAAGCAAGTACGTATTTATCGGCAGTGAGCACTTCACCATTCACCAATACGCCTTTAATCTCATCACCTTCAACAATGAGTCTTTCAACGTTTGAATTAAATTGGAACTTCACGCCTATCGCTTTAGCATGATCTGCCAAAGAATTTGTAAAAATATAGCAATCGCCTGTTTCATCATTTGGTAAGTGTAAACCACCAACCAACTTATCTTTTGCATTTGCAAGTGCAGGTTCAACACGCGCTAAACCTTCGTTATCCAACAACTCAAAAGCAACACCAGTTTCTTTTAATACTTCAATATCACGTTGAACTGCTTCTAACTGAGCTTCGTTACGAAAAACTTGTAATGTGCCTTTAGAACGGTTTTCGTAAGAAATACCAATATCTTCACGCAATTTTTTTAAACAATCACGGCTATATTCTGCAACACGAACCATTCGTTCTTTATTAATTGCATAACGATCTGCATTACAGTTTTTCAGCATTTGCGCCATCCATTGCAATTGCCACATGCTTCCATCAATATTAATGGCAAGTGGTGCATGGTGTTGAAACATCCACTTTACTGCTTTAAAAGGAATTCCAGGTGCAGCCCACGGCGTCGAATATCCCGGAGAAATTTGCCCTGCATTACCAAAGCTAGTTTCTTCCGCAGGACCAGTTTGACGATCCAACACAGTAACTTCTGCTCCTTGCTGCGCAAGATAGTACGCACTGGTCACACCAATTACTCCACTACCTAAAACAATAACGCGCATTTCGAATCCCTCGAATATATTTCAGTTGATTTAACTAGTATATTTTTGGTTAGATAGTTAAATTAACTAAATTAGAACCATTCATCTAGGTAATTTAATATTTTTGTCCTGATTTTTTGAGAATAAAAGGAAATTATTCATGCGACCATTAGATAGAACGGATAGACAGATTTTAAATATTTTGCAAAAAGATGGACGAATTGCAATCAGCGAATTGGCATCTCGAGTAAACCTATCAACAACACCATGTTCAGAACGTGTAAAACGCCTAGAACGTGAAGGCATTATTATGGGATATCATGCACGTGTGAATCCGCAACTCATTGATCGTAATTTATTGGTCTTCTTAGAAATTAAACTTTCAGCAAAGTCTGGTGATGTATTTGATCAAGTAGCACGTGATTTAGTCGAAATTCCAGAAGTTTTAGAATGTCATTTAATTTCAGGTGAGTTTGATTACCTCGTAAAAGCTCGCTTAAAAGAAATGAGTGCGTATAGACGTTTGTTGGGTGACCTATTAAAAAAGCTCCCATCCTCTGCCTCATCACATAGTTATATCGTGATGGAGGAAGTAAAAGAGAGCTTATTTATTGATATGAGCTAATGCTTTTGAGTGCTACTTATTTAATTGTAGGTAGATATTCAAGCAAACTAGAGAATACTTGAATACGTGCTTTAGGTTCAGCACACGTGATTTCATCATCCGAACCATAGCCATATTCAACAGCTATTGCTTCAATACTATTTTTACGCGCACCTAAAATGTCATATTCACGATCACCAATCATCAAACAGTTTTCTGCCAATAATGCTTCTTTTTCAAGAATATAGGCGATCAATTCTGCTTTATTGGTACGCTCACCTGTAAGCTCACTACCGTAAATGACTTTAAAATATTGAGCCAAATTAAAGTGTTCTAAAATTTGTTTGGCGTATATCGTTGGCTTTGCTGTTGCAACATATAAGGTATATCCACGTTCATTTAGAACCTTAAGTGTTTCCGCAACTGTTGGATATACTAAATTTTCAAACAAACCCGTTACAGAAAAACGTTCACGATAACCCAATAATGCTTGCTCGGCTAAATCATCATTTACCGATACATTTAATATTTTTGCCAAAGATGCCTTTAATGGCGGTCCAATAATCCAATCGATATTCACATCATCTGCAATAGGATGCCCAATTTTATTTAAGCCATAACGTGCCGAAGTGGTAATTCCCACTTTTGGGTCTGTCAAAGTTCCATCTAAATCTATGAGTACAGTATTAATCACGGAGTAAACTCTTTCCTAGTTTTACGGTTTCACACATTCGATAAAAAAGGCTATCGAGTGTTGAATCAATTTTACCTATACTAACGCAAATTGAATAATTAAAGGATGAGCCTGTGCGCCCAACAGTACTTTGTTTTTCTGGATTAGACCCATCTGGCGGTGCTGGCTTACAAGCAGATATTGAAGCTATTGGTCAAAGTGGTGCTCATGCTGCTATTGCTTGTACAGCATTAACCATTCAAAACTCACAACAAGTTTTTGGTTTTGAAGCAACATCAAAAGAGTTACTACTTGCTCAAGCAAATGCAGTTGTAGGTGACTTACCTATTCATTGTGTTAAATCTGGCATGTTAGGTACAACAGACAATATTGCCGCACTTGCTGAATTCTTAACAATCCATGCAGATTACCAATATGTTTTAGACCCTGTTTTAGTTGCAAATAGCGGTGGCTCTTTGGGTGATCAAACAACATTGGTTAAAGCATTTGCACAGCTTATTCCTTTAGCGACTATTTTAACGCCAAATACAGTTGAACTTCGCGCTTTAACAGGTATAGAAGACTTAGAACAAGCAACAGCAAAACTATTTGAAATGGGTGCTCACGCTGTTTTAGTCAAAGGCGGTCATGAAGATACTCCTGACTACATTCGTAATGCTTTATACATTCAAGGTGAACTCATTTCCGAAACTAAATGCCCGCGTTTAGAAGGTGAATACCATGGTTCAGGCTGCTCACTTGCAAGCTTTATAGCAGGACGCTTGGCGATGGGTGATACATTAAAAGATGCAGTACATCATGCAGAAACATGGTTATTTGGTGTACTAAAAAATGCAGACACACCTGTTCTTAACGGTCAAAAAATTCCAAAACGTTTTTAATTTTCCATACCTTAATAAAAAAGCCTATTTCTAATAGGCTTTTTTATTGTCAATTCGGCAAATAGAAAAATTATCTAAAAATTAAAAAAGATCCACCTCAACGTACAAATTAACCTCGCACTGACATTATTGTTAAAAATACGACTGATAAAATTGATTCAATATGCACAAACACAATATATTCAATTTACAAAATTACACTAGTAAGAACTGCGAATAAAAATAAACATATAATTATATTATTCAGCATCTTAAAGAAAATAAAATTCGAGTTTTTACTCTAATTTTGCTATTTCTTATATTTTACATATAAGATAAAACGACAAAAACAATGTCATGTTCAGCCATTTACCTTGATAGTTTCGGCAATTTACCATGTATGAAATTGGCAAAAACAATCTTGTAAATTGCCAAATATATTTTTTTAATGTCATTTAGGTCAAATATCCGTGAACGCAAAAGAGTCTGAAGTATTTAACGCTAGCAGAGACACAATTAGTATCCACTTTGTGAATGCTGCCCTGACTGGGGTAAAACGCTTAGGCATGGATGTAGAAACTTTGCTGTCTCACGTTGGCATTGAAGCAGAATTATTACGCCAGCCTAAAGCACGTATTTCCCCTGAACAATACACACGCTTTGTAAAAATGTTGTGGATGGTGACTCAAGATGAGCACATTGGCTTTACAGCAATACAGCCACGTCGCTTAGGCTCATTTGCCATTATGTGTCAGCTGATTATTCATGCAAAAACGCTTGGTGATGCTTTAGAACTTTCAACACAATTCTACAAGCTCTTCGGCGATGATTGGTGCGTGAATCTTGAACGTGATAAACACGAAGCACGTTTAGTCCCTCTCATTCCTCAAGAAAGTGATCCAGATCATTTCATGACTGAAAGTATGCTGATGATTTGGCATGGTCTTGCATCTTGGTTAATTGACCGTCGTATTCCACTAGAACGTGTACACTTCGGTTATGAGCGCCCTAATCATGCAGATGAATACGATGCGCTATTCTTTGCACCTGTAATGCAATTTGATACACCACGAACAGAAATTACCTTCGCAGCAGATTATTTAGATCTACCTATTCGTCAAACAGAAGAAACGCTTGAGGAGTTCTTAAAGGCCGCTCCTGCTCAACTTCTTGTGAAATTTAAAAACACCAACTCATTAACTTCACGTATTCGTGATGTATTAAAGAGCCAAATTGGTGAAGAAATGCCAACGCTTAATGATGTGGCTTCGATGTTGTACTTATCTCCACAAACATTACGACGTCGTTTAGCTGCTGAAGGGAAAAGCTATCAAGGTGTAAAAGATGCTTTACGTCGAGATGCGGCAATTCATTTACTCTTAAACCCAACATTAACGCTTGAAGATGTTGCTCAACAAGTTGGTTTTAGTGAAACAAGTACATTCCACCGTGCATTTAAAAAGTGGACAGGTGTCACACCAGGTCTATACCGCCAGCTTCACGGTTATCATTAATTTTTAATCTAAAAAAGCTCATGTTCAACATGGGCTTTTTTTGCGTAAAGCTCTATACTTCCAACCAATCCTCATGATTGAGGTTTAAAAAATACGGATATATTAAATGTATATCATCAATACAATAAAAATAATGCAAAAGTGATTTGGCTAAAAACTGAAGCCAAATACATAGTTTTTAATCTCTAGTTTCAATAACAAGCTTGGACGTGAACACAAATATTCAGCCCTATATTGGTGCTTTTATGATATAAGATTAATCAATTCATACTTTTTTTCATTTCAATTGGTATTGATTATGTCAGATCAAACTTCTCCAGAAAAATCTCCTTGGGGCTGGAAAGCACTTATTTTATTCACGATTGGTGGCATCCTTTTTCTAGGATTTTTCTACTTGGCTGTGACCAACGAACCTGACTATATGCCAAGTCAAAAAGCTAAAGAAAATACACAACAACATGCTTTTAAAAATGCACCTGCAATGTCTCAAGAATCTTTAGAGAAAGCTCAAGCAGATAAAGTTGAACGTGAAGGAATGGCTAGCGATATGCATAACATGTCTGCTGAAGAACATGCTCAAATGTCCGATGCTTCAAGTGCGCATGGTCATTAATATTCGTTATTTTTTAATGTGAAAAAGCGAGATTTATTATCTCGCTTTTTTTATATCAATTTAGACTTCAAATAAAGATAAATCCATATCTATATGTGGAATTCCACAATCTAAATAAAACTCACCTTTTTGCTGAAAACCAAGACTATTATAAAAAGGAATAGTATGTTTTTGTGCGGACAATTGAACGTGATGGCGACCTTGATTTTTAGCCGTTTGTATTATTTCAAGCATAAGTAATTTACCAATACCCAAACCTCTATGCGAGTTTAAAACCGCTACACGCCCAATGCTATCATTTTGCAATAAACGTGCTGTCGCAATTGCTCTCTCTTGATCATAAACAATAAAATGAAGACTGATAAAATCTTGATCATCCCACTCATCAGCTTCTGCAATATTTTGTTCTTCTATAAAAACAGCACGGCGAATCACTTCTGCATACTGTTTTAATTCCTGCCAAGTGCCTAAAACTATCTTATATTGGCTCATCATTTCACCTTAGCACTTACACCCAATATTTTGTTGATCCCATTGATCATTCATTAAAAGTTCTAATGAATGTTTTTTAATACCATACATGTCTTTCAAAGCTTGGATTTGATGTAAAACACTTTGATCAGGCTCAACATAGTCTTTACGTTTTGTCGCTAGAATCATTTTATTTTTACTCGTATGTTCTAAAGCAACAAACTCAAATACTTTAGTTTCATAACCGTATGCTTTCAAAATTAATGCACGAATGGTATCGGTTAACATTTCTGCTTGTTGCCCTGCATTAATACCAAACTGCAACATCGGTTGTAAAACCTGAGGCGCTTTGAGCTGTGGTCTTAATTCTTTATGACAACATGGCGCACACATAATCATTTGAGCATTTAAACGAATGCCTGTGTGAATCGCAAAATCTGTTGCAACATCGCATGCATGAAGCGCAATCATCACATCTAAACGCTCTGGTGCGTATGTACGTACATCACCTTGGAAAAAATCGAGTTGATTAAACTGAGCATCTGTCGCTAAGTTCTGGCAAAACTGAACCATTTTCTCATTCAGTTCTACTCCTGTTACATACGGAGTTTGAAGATGCTTCGCCATATAATCGTATAGGGCAAATGTTAAATAACCTTTGCCCGAACCAAAATCTACAACATGCAAAGCATGATCATCTGTTTTAATTTGATCTAAAGCACCTGAAAAAATTTCTACAAATTTATTAATTTGTTTCCATTTTCTTGCCATGCTTGGAATAACTTGTGCGTTTACATCTGTAATGCCTAAGCCTTTTAAAAATGGACTGCTTTGTTCAACAAATCGATGCTTGGTTCGATCATGACCTTGTTGTTCATTTGCCTTAATCGAAGGTTTATTTTTACTGACACTTAACATCACTTTTTTCTTATTTTTTTTGAGTTGAAGTTCTTGTTCTGTTGTCATTAAATTGGCTTGCTTACATACACTCAAAAGTTCCATGGCAACATCCATTGTTTGTGCAATTGGAAAATTTTTAGTGATATCTTGAGTCTTATATTTATATAAACAACTTAAAATTTGTTCATTTTGCAGTAAAATAACTCTTAAGTTTATTTTTTCTAAATTTTCTAGCTCACCTTTATATTGGCTAAAAATAAGTCGATCAAAACTTTGTATTTCAAGAGCTTGCTGTAAAGCTTCTAAAAACTGTTGTTCTTGAATTGAGAGATTTGCCAAGTGAGACATGAGTAAAACCTAAAGTAAATTGCGGTTTAAGTGTAAATGTTCTTACACAAAAATGAAAATTCAATTACTATACAATTGTATATTTATAAATATGGCATAAGCTTATGAATGCGCCACTTGTTCAAGATTACGATAGTTCCGAAGAAAGAATTAATGTCTGGAGCCATGGAATTGGTGCCGTACTTGCCTGTATTGCTGCAGCTCTTATGATCTACAAGGGTAGTTATTTAAGTACTGGTCAATGGATGGGTCTGTGGGTTTATGGATTTAGCATGATCTTACTTTTTACAGGATCAATGCTTTACCATCTGGCAAAAACACCAGAAAAACGTTTTTGGTATAAAAAATTAGACCATACCGCAATTTATTATTTAATCGCGGGAACATATACCCCCTATCTTGCGATTGCGATACCCACAGATAAAGCCAAATATTTATTAGTCGCACTTTGGGTAATTGCACTTATTGGAACACTATTCAAGTTAGTTTTTATTCATCGTTTCCAGAAAATTTCACTCATTGCATATTTAATCATGGGTTGGCTTGCCGTACTGGTCATAGATGATATGCAGAAGTATCTCTCTAAAGATGCACTCACTTTTTTAATCATTGGTGGATTATCTTATACGATTGGTGCATTGTTTTATGCATTAAAAAGAGTAAGATACACACACGCTATCTGGCATATTTTTGTATTGATAGGCGCAGGATCACAATTTCTGTCTATCTATCTTTACGTGATTTAATCATCTCATTCTTCATTTCAGTGACCCTGAGCGAGTCGAATTGAGAAGGTTGCCGTTGTTTTTTTAAGAAATTACGTTTTTCGAAAAAAGATTACGCTTTTAAAACTAAGTTTTTTTAATTTTATTAAGTGTAAGGTTCCTAATGTCGTCTTCGAATACTGCTGCTACTCAGCAACCAACCAATTCAAAATTTCGTGTACTTACTGCAAGCTTAGTAGGTACAACAATCGAATTCTTCGATTTTTATATTTACGCAACTGCTGCTGTTATTATTTTTCCACATTTGTTCTTCCCTGCAAGTACAGATCCAATGACGGCAACCATTCAATCTCTTGCTACATTCGCCATTGCATTTATTGCCCGTCCTATTGGTGCCGCTTTATTTGGGCATTTAGGTGACCGTATTGGTCGTAAAGCAACACTTGTTGCTGCACTATTAACGATGGGTATTTCAACTGTTTGTATTGGTTTATTACCAACTTATGCTCAAATTGGTATTGTTGCCCCATTATTACTTGCTCTTTGCCGTTTAGGACAAGGTTTAGGTTTGGGTGGTGAATGGTCTGGTGCTGTACTTCTAGCAACAGAAAATGCACCTGAAGGTAAGCGCGCTTGGTACGGTATGTTCCCGCAACTAGGTGCACCTATTGGCTTTATTCTTGCAACAGGCTCATTTCTAACGCTTGGCCACTTCATGACTGAAGAAGCATTCATGCAATGGGGATGGCGTATTCCATTTATTTCAAGTGCTTTACTTGTAATTGTTGGCTTATGGATTCGTTTAAAACTTCATGAAACACCTGCTTTCCAAAAAGTTTTAGATAAACAAAAAGAAGTAAACGTTCCATTTGTTCAAGTATTTAAGAAACACTCTCGTATGCTTGTATTAGGCACAATTGCGGCTATTTGTACATTCGTTGTGTTCTATCTTACAACAGTATTTGCATTACAATGGGGTACAACACAACTAGGCTATAGCCGTGAAGAATTCCTAAAACTTCAGTTGGTTGCAACTCTTTGCTTTGCTGCTTTCATTCCTCTTTCTGCTGTTTTTGCAGAAAAATTTGGTCGTAAAGCAACATCAATTGGCGTATGTGTTGTTTCTGCTATTTTTGGTATTTTCTTCGCAGACTTACTTGAATCTGGTAACACATTTGTTGTGTTCTTATTCTTATGTATTGGTCTTGCAATTATGGGCTTAACCTATGGTCCAATTGGGACTGTATTATCTGAAATTTTCCCAACTTCAGTACGTTACACAGGTTCTGCACTTACCTTTAACTTAGCGGGTATCTTTGGTGCATCTTTTGCGCCGCTCATCGCAACTAAGCTTGCGACTGGCTATGGTTTATATGCTGTAGGTTATTACTTAACAGCAGCATCAATTCTTTCACTTATTGCATTCTTAATGATTCGTGAAACTAAAAATGATGATGTAAACAATCAAGTTTAATAAGCGTAAAACATCCTAAAAAAACCAGCACAATGTGCTGGTTTTTTTATCTATTTAACTTAATGCAATTCAATAATATCAATCGTTGGTGGCACTCTAAAACGAAATGGTACTCCCACCATACCTGTTCCCACCGTCACAAAAACATCGGCATGCTCATGATGATAAAGCCCTTTTTTATGACCTAATATTGATACTTTTTTCATAATATAATCGGTCAACCACGGCAACTCTACTTGTCCACCATGCGTATGTCCTGAAAGCATTAATGGACGGGTTGGTAGTTTAGGCACCATATCTACCGTATCTGGGTTATGAGACAGAATAATCCATGGTTTATCTTGAGGTAAGTCGGGCATATAGCGCATATCCGTTTTACCTGCCCACAAGTCACCAACACCCAATAATCGAAACTCATCAAAATCTACAATTTGACCTTCAATATCTAACACATTGTTTTGTTCTAATGCATTCGCAAGTAAGGCTTGAATTGGTGGTCCTGGATACTGTTCATCATGATTACCACTCACAGAATAAACAGGTGCTTGAATACCTTTTAAAACAGCAAGCTCTTGTACTAATTTATTCTCTGGCTCATAAGTCCAATCCCCTGCAACAACTACTAAATCAGGTTGTTCATGGTTAATTTTATCGACTATCAGTTTTAACTGACGCTCATGACCTGAAAATAGTCCAATATGCAAATCTGCAATGAGTGCAATTTTTACAGGTTTCTTTAATGGCTGATCTGGATTAATTTGATATTGAGTTTTTTGAACTTTAATAAAAAATGGCTCAATAAAACGGGCATAAATTAAAATACCACTCACTAAAACAATAAAAATCGTTTCGTGAATTGAATAATATTCAAAAAAGCCTGCATATAGGCTAAAAATAAACACAGGAATAAGTAAATAAGATAAATAAAATGCAAGTAAGTGTACGAACGATTTAAATGGATGAATTGTTTCAGTATTTGATTGACTTACCCATGCCTGAGAAACGCCCCAAATCGCAAGCAGACCCATCACGATATAAAAATATATAATCATTGAACTTGGATCCCACATATTTATTCTCTACATTTGCTTGACGTTAATATTACGTCCTTATCTTTATCTTTTCACAGCTGGGAATTATACTCAAACCAAATTTTTTCTATTCTATTTTTATCTAGAACTACAAGGATTGTTCTCTTGCAAGATCAACAAAATATTCATCAATCGAATTCTAGCGCACTCGCCAAAATTCTACTTGTGAGTACACTTGTGATTGGTGTTCCTGCATGTTCAACACTTCCCAAACAAATTCCACAACCTATTCAACATGCATTTGATATCAATACATCAACAACATCACTTGCACAAATTATTGAACCGCTACGCGAAAAAAATCCAAATTTAACGGGTTATCATATTCTATACGACCCACTTGAAGCGCTTGCAGCACGTATCCATCTTATTGAACGTGCAGAAAAAACTTTAGATTTACAATACTATATTTGGGATAACGACAAAATAGGTGCCCTTGCATTACATGCAATTATACAAGCTGCCGATCGTGGCGTTAAAGTGCGTCTATTGGTAGATGATAATAATGCAAAGAAAATGGAAGGCATTTATCTCGCATTAGATCAACACCCTAATATTAGCGTTAAGCTTTACAATCCATATCGCTTCCGCCACTACCGTGCTATGGACATGGTATTAGATTTAAAACGTATTAATCGACGTATGCACAATAAGAGCTTTATTGTCGATAATCAACTTGCGCTCATTGGTGGGCGTAATATGAGTAATCAATACTATAATGTAAGTGATAAATACCAATTTGCTGATGTAGATGTCATTTTGGCAGGTACTGCTTCTGATGACATCATCCATTCTTTCGATGAATATTGGAATGATGACTACGCCTTTCCCGTTATCCAACTAGTCAATCCTAGACATTACACCCTACGCTATGATGGTTTAAAGCAACAACTTGAAGAGCATTATCAGGAAGCAACTGTTCAAAATTATTTGAATTTAGCCTATCGATCTCAAGCATTTGAAGAGTGGTTGAATAATAATATTCAGTTCGATTGGGTGCGTGCAGAAGTTGTGAGTGATTCACCAAGTAAAATAAAATCTAAAGCATCAAAAGAAGAACATTTAAACTTCCAACTACTTAAACACTTAGATCAGCCAGTAAAAAGTGTAGATATCATTTCTGCTTATTTTGTACCAGAAAAACAAGGCTCTGAAAAACTCAGTGAGTTGGCAAATTCTGGCGTAGATGTTCGAATTTTAACAAACTCATTTCAAGCCAATGATGTCCCTGTTGTTCATTCATTTTACTCAAAATATCGACAAGAACTTTTAGAAAATCATGTTCAACTTTATGAGTTTCTACATGCACCATTACAAAATAACTTGTATGCAAATACAGAAGAGCTTTCTAAAAAAGCGAAAGTAAAACTCAAAGGTTTAAGTCGTTCAAGTTTACATGCCAAACTTATGACTATTGATGAGAAACAAGTTTTTATCGGTTCTTTTAACTTCGACCCACGCTCATCTTATTTAAATTCTGAAATTGGTGTTTTACTCAATAGTCCAACTTTAGCACGTACAGTTCATCAAACGATGAATTTAAACCTACCTAAATATGCTTATAAACTCGTTTTAGACTCAAAAAACAATATTAATTGGCAACTAAAAAAAGAAGATGGCTCTATCGAAACCTTACGTAAAGAACCCAAGTTAAAATGGTATAAAAAAGCAGCCTTGAAATTTGTTTCATGGCTGCCATTAGAAGGTTTTATGTAGTTATGAATTAGAAGATGGAGATTTCAATACTTCTTTTTGTAATGTGTCTAATCCTTCAACCATTTTTTGCTGAACAAGTGCTGTTAAAGTATCAACCGTATGACCTTCTACCGAAATTGGAGCTAAAGCCATTAAGTGAGCTGTCACCTTAGGCATTTCAACCACCTTTTTCACATGCTCTGCAAAACTAGTATCACCAATAAAAGGCGCAACCATATCTTGTTCGCCATTTTTATTTACATAGCAAATTACACAAGCTTGTACAGGACGTTGTGCTTCAATTGCAGCACCTAAAATTCGACCATGTACTTTTTTAATTCGCGTACCATCTGTTGTCGTTGCTTCAGGAAAAAACAAAACAGGAATATCCTGTTTTAAGAATTCAGCAATTTGCTCTCGAATACGAACAGAATCTCCTGATCCACGCTTAATAAATAATGTACCACCACCTTTAGCAAGTTTTCCAAGCAAGGGCCATTTTTCAATTTCAGCTTTTGCCAAAAAGAAAACACGTGCCCCAGAACCCAATACGGCGATATCTAACCATGACACATGATTACTCACCCACAATGCAGGTGTACGCGGAATTTCACCATGAACCTTCACTTCAATATTAAATTCACGACATAACTTTCTACAAAAATACTGTACATAGCGCGTATTTTTAGGATTATTTGAATCTTTGTATAAACCATAGCGGTAAACCAAATAAAACCCCTGAAGAACAGTGGCTGTACCTGTAATGAGCTTTTTGGAATAAAGAAAAAATTTAGAAATCGCGTTCATATTTAATATTTAAGTTATTAAAGTTGCAGGAGCAATAAAATGATCACACTAAACGTCATCATGATTTGACATTATCTTATACTTTTCATTCCCAACTTGCATTGATTATAAAAAGCGAACATAAAAATCATTTTTACCAATTTTAATTCAATATTTAAATCAAATAAACTAAATCAATCGAAATATTAAATCAAAAAGTGATTCTTATGAACTCTCAAGAAAATGATCAAACACAGAATACCATTCGCTACTCAACAGCACTACAAATGATCCTTGGTGGATGTATTTTGTATTTTGGTACGATCATTACTTTTGCTCATCTTTTTGTTGCGGCGCTATAATAAATAGCAAAGCACACCTTACAGATATACTCTAGAATATAACTTTATTATTTTCTAGAGATTCGGCTGAGTGATAGATTTAACGGAACATCAAGTTGGTGAACGAGTTATTCTTGTAAGCGTCATTGTACAAATGCTCAATGATCTTGATGCAGATGAATTTTTCCTTCTCGCAAAATCTGCGGGTGCCGAAATTTTAGAACACATACATGCACAGCGCATAAAACCAAATGCCAAACTTTTTATTGGCTCAGGCAAAGCAGACGAAATTGCCCAACGTGTTCAAGAGTTAGATGCAAACCTGGTTATTTTTGATCATGCACTTACCCCTGCTCAAGCACGTAATTTAGAAAAAATTATGAAGTGTCGAGTTGTAGATAGAACCGAACTCATTCTCGATATTTTTGCACAGCGTGCACGCACCTACGAAGGTCGTTTACAAGTTGAACTTGCTCAGCTTCAACATCTTGCATCTCGGCTTATTCGTAGTCGAGGAGATTTAGATAGCCAAAAAGGTGGTATTGGTTTACGTGGTCCTGGAGAAACACTACTAGAAACAGACCGCCGATTACTGCAATTACGTATGGGGCAACTCAAGGCCAAAATTGCAAAGGTTAAACAAACTCGTCAGCAAGGTCGTTTAGCACGCCAAAAAGCAGCAATTCCAACTGTATCCTTGGTTGGATATACCAATGCGGGAAAATCTACACTTTTTAATATTTTAGCCAATAGTGATGTTTACGCAGCAGATCAACTTTTTGCCACACTAGACCCTACCTTACGTGCATTAGAATGGGATGGTATTGGTAAACTTGTACTCGCAGACACAGTTGGCTTTGTACGCAATCTATCTCACTCATTGGTCGACTCATTTAAAGCAACTCTTGAAGAAACTCTTGAAGCAACATTACTACTACATGTTATTGACTCAAGTAGCCCCGACATGTTGGAACAAATTGAAGCTGTTGAAAAAGTTTTAACAGAAATTGGCGCAGAAGTTCCAATTATTCGGGTGTATAACAAAATTGACCAATCAAAAGAAGAAGCTAAAATTATTTATGCAAAACCCCATTTACCCGATCGAGTTTATGTTTCTGCACATAGTGGAAAAGGTTTAAATTTACTCAAAAAAGCAGTCCATGAAGCCTTAATGGGGCAAATCCAAAGTTTTGAATTAACACTCAAACCTTCTTATGGAAAGTTACGTACTCAACTTTACTCCTTAAATGTAATTCAATCTGAACACTATGATGATGAAGGTAATTTACATCTTCATGTCATTATGTCACCACAAAAAATTGAACAGCTTATTAAACAAGCACATTTACCAATTGGTGAAATATTAGGCGAAAAAGCAAAAGTTTTTCAAAGACAGTTAGAAGAGTTTGAAATTCAGGACAAAATCGATTAAAACTTGATTAGTAACGGATTGAAAGAAAAATAAAATGGAATTTTTTAAAGGTATTGATTGGAGTGCATGGGTTGGAACCATATTACTCATTGTAGGATTTCGTGAATCTGCACTTTGGATTACGACACAATTCAATCATCCTGAGCTCGGGAATTTGGTAGGTCTTCTCAGCTTACTTAGTGCGCTGTTCTTATGGCGTACATTTGGAAAACTTCCAATTCGTCTTGTCGATACCAACAATAAAATTATGAAAGAAAGCGCATTTGCATTTCTTCCTATTAGTGCTGGCTCTTTACTCATGATGATGCACATGGGTGAGAAAATTCCTGCTTTTTTACTTATTTTATTTATAAGTACCTTAATTCCCCTATGGGTTTACGCAAAAATGGCCAAGCGTTGGTTATAGGAGAATAAAAATGATTGGAATTATTTACGCTTTTATTATTACATTTGTAGCCTATATGCTTGCTAAACCTTGTAATAAAAAACTTCCACAAATACCGGTTATTGTTTTTGGTATGTTCTTTATCATGGGATTACTGTTCCTTTTCGGACTGCCCTATGAAGAATATATGAAAAATGCAAACCCAATTTTCAACAACCTACTGGGTTACGTAACTGTTGCTCTTGCAATTCCTTTAGCAGCAATGCGTTACGATGATTTACCTCTCAAAAGCATTTTAGGTATTTTGCTATTTGCAAGCTTCAGTGCCGTTGCTCTTCCTATGGGACTTGCTTATCTATTACACATAGCAAGCCCAGATCTTATGGCTTTTGCAACACGAGCTGTCACAACACCTATCGCAATTAATATCGCGACTCTTTTACAAGCACCAATTAGCTTAGTCATTCTTATTGTTATTTTATCCGGTGTTATTGGCGCAGCATTTTCACCCCTTATTTTACGTAACATTAATGATGAACGAGCGTCTGGACTTGCTTTAGGGCTTGCAGCGCATGCCATTGGAACGGCTCAAGCATGGCAACGAGGAAGTATTGCTGGTCGTTATGCAGCATTCGGTATGGCTGTAAATGCAGTATTTACAGCAGTCTGGCTACCTACCTTTATCCTTTTTTTACAAAGTAGTTAAACCTTAATTAATTTAAACTATTGTTTTATATTAAGATAAAACATATTATAAATATATTAACTTTCACGTGAAAAAGGATTATTAAATGAAAGTACTTCTACTTGCGACTTCACTTATATTATCTACAATTGGGAGTGCTGCATTTGCTGAAGATATCTCAGGAATATGGAAAAATATTGATGACAAAACAGGCTCATCTAAAGCCATTCTCGATATTCGTAAAGAAAAAAATGGCTCATATACGGCAAAAATTATAAAAATTACGCCACGCCCTGGCTATAACGCAAAAGAAACTTGTGTTAAATGTCCTGCTCCTTATACAAACCAACCTATTTTAGGTATGGATATTTTAAAAGGATTACAACATACAGGTAAGGGTGTATATGCAAACGGAAAAATTATCGATCCTCTTTCTGGAAATATTTACAGCACTAAAGCCAAATTAAGTAGCAATGGTAACCGCTTAACATTAAGAGGATACGTTGGTGTTTCTGCTTTAGGTCGAAGCCAAACATGGTTAAGAGTTGATTAAACTAAAAAGCCACTTTTAAAAGTGGCTTTTACCAAAAAATAATACAAATCATTTAATAAAAAATGTTTTTTTAAATTTTAAGCGCTTAAATATTATAGTTTTATGTGTTGACTAAATAATAAGCAATACGCTATTTTTATAACTACAAAACAATAAATATCTTCTATCAAAAGGAATCTGATATGAAAATTATGTTCGTTCTAGCAAGTGCATTTGGGGTATTTTTCAGTGCTCATGCTTTTGCCAATGACATCACAGGAAAATGGTTACAAATTGATGATAAAACGGGGACTTCAAAAGCAATTATTGAAATTCGTAAAGATAACAACAATAGCTATATCGCTAAAATTGTAAAAGTTACACCGCGTCCAGGTTATACGCCTCAGGAAAAGTGTAAAAATTGCCCAGAACCTTATACCAACCAATCCATCTTAGGGATGGATGTACTAAAAGGCTTAAAGTTTATCTCTGAAAATAACTATGACAATGGCAAAATAATCGACCCTCTTACAGGTAAAATATATAGTGCCAAAGCAAAGCTTAACCCAACAGGAAAGCGCTTAACTTTACGTGGTTATATTGGTATATCAGCAATTGGACGTAGTCAAACGTGGATACGCCAAGAATAATTTAGCTAATAAAAAACCACGCTCATGCGTGGTTTTTTTATTTTTACAAATATTCTTCGCCAGTAATATACAAATATGCACCTAAAGGTCCCGACACAGCATTAGAAAAGTTACTTTTAATTGAATTCGCTAAATCACCCTCAAACACTTTTGTACCTTGATGAGTTAACTTTGAGCGTGCATCAATATAAATTTTCCCGCCAATCTTTTCCCATAAATAACAAAAACCATAATCTTCTGATAAATAACGCTTAGACTCAGGATGAACCATCACATCAAAAAATCTGTAATGTAAGCCCTTATTCTCAAAACCATGTGAGTCACTAACATAGGCTAATTCTGGATATTCAGCGATCATTTTTTCAAATACAGAACGCTTAATTACCATAAAGCCTGTTGGTACTTCACTAATTTCAATAAAACCATGTTCATTGACATTAATATCAATTTGATTTGTACCTAGGGTAACAGAAGCATTAATTGGATATTTTTGATAGTGATTTCTAAAAGATTCTTTGGTCATTTTTTCAGGTAAACCATCTTTTGGCCATTCTTCTTGTTTTAAAGGATAGACCCCTGCTACAACATCATAATCAGACATTAATAAGCGAAATGCTGCATCTGGTTCAAAACCGATATCCGAATCAATCCAAAATAAATGCGTCCATTCCTTATTTTCTAGAAACATGGCCACAGCATTATTCCTCGCACGAGTAATTAAGCTTTCGCCACGCATTAAATAATATTGAGTCGGCATTCCTATTCTTGCAGCATGTGCCTGTAAATTTAATAAAGAACTCACATAATTATGAAAATATTTACCATCATGGCTAGGTGTCACAATTAACGGATAGATTTTTTGCAAATCTTCTACTTTTAACATTTCTATAATCCAATTATTTAATGATTATTATTTAATTTTTTTGATTTGATTTGATATGACACCATCCGAAAATGGCGTCTTTTCTTATTTTAAAACACTGGGTTATTAACAGCAAACTTCTTTTGATCTTCTAGTCGATATGCAACCAATTGATTACCCCAAACACAGCCACCATCAATATTTTGAATACGATCACTGATTGTTTTTGCTTCTAATGCAGCCCAATGACCAAAAATAATTTGATGTGTTTTTGCAGTTTTAGATTCAAACTTAAACCAAGGCTTAAAACCTTTCGGCATTGTTTCATCTAAGCTTTCTTTAAAGCTAAATTCTAAACGCCCTTCTGCATCTGTTAAGCGCATGCGGGTTAAATAATTTGTGATACAGCGTAATCGAGCATGGCCTTCTAATTCATTAGACCAAAGATCTGGTTTTTTACCATACATCTGTTTTAAAAAATCATCTAAGACATTTAAGTCATCGTGAGCAATTACAGCTTCTACTTCTTTTGCTAACTTCGAAGCTTGCTCAGCAGTCCAAATACTTGGAATGCCTGCATGGGTCAAAACAGTTTGATTATTAGGAAATAAACACAAAGGCTGTTTACGTAACCAATCAATTAAGTCATCACTTTCTAAAGCATGAATAACATCATCAATATTATCTTTAGGATTAATCTCTTTAATACCACGTGCCACGGCAAGCAGGTTGAGATCATGATTCCCTAAAACGGTTGCCGCTACACCACGATCGACCAATTTCTTAATAAATCGAATAGCACCAATCGAATTTTCACCACGTGCAACCAAATCACCTGCAAACCAAAGAAAATCTTGATCTGCATCGAATTGAATTTCTTTTAGCAGTGCTTTCAGGGCTTCAAAGCAGCCCTGAACATCACCAATCACATAATTATATCGAACGTTTGCACGAGACATTTATGCATCTACCATTTGATCTGCAAGTGCTACAAACTGAGCAAGTGTTAAAGTTTCAGGACGCGCCATCGGATCAACTCCTGCTTTCTCAAAGCCATCTTCAACCAACATACCTTTTAAGCTGTTACGCAAAGTTTTACGTCGCTGTGTAAACACATGTGAAACCAAACGCGCTAAAGCTTTTTCATTACTAGCAACAATTGGTTTTTCATCATACGGCTCTAAACGGAATACTGCAGATGTTACTTTTGGTGGCGGATTAAAAGATCCAGGGGGTACTTCAAACAAGAATGTTGGTTTACAGTAATACTGAATCATTACCGATAAACGACCATATTCTTTAGTATTTGGTGATGCCGTAATACGATCTACAACTTCTTTTTGAAGCATGAAGTGCATGTCTTTAACTTTGTCGCCAAAACTTAAGAGATGAAATAATAATGGCGTAGAAATATTATACGGCAAGTTACCCACTACACGTAAAGGACGACCATCTGCAAATAATTCAGTGAAGTCATACTTTAACGCATCTGTTTCAACAATGGTTAAACGCTCAGGATGTGGTACACGACCTGGTAAGCCTGCTGCCAAATCACGGTCAAGCTCAATTACAGTCAACGCATCGCACTCACCAATTAACGGTGATGTTAATGCTGCAAGACCAGGACCAATTTCAACAATATTCTCGCCTTCACGCGGGTTTACCGAGCGTACAATTTTGGCAATTACACGTTGGTCATGTAAGAAGTTTTGCCCAAAACGCTTCCGCGTGTGATGCCCTTCATCTTTTGGGTTTAAGGCATTAATTTGATACATAAAAAATTTTCCAACGTGAAACTAAGCAAATAAATCAATGATGTGCAAGATCAAGTGCTAAGTCTACAGCTACATGTAAGCTTGAACTTTTTGCTTGTCCTGTACCTGCTAGGGAGAGCGCAGTACCATGATCTACAGATGTACGAATAAATGGTAAGCCTAAAGTAATATTAATAGCTTCACCAAATCCTTGAGATTTTAACACAGGTAGACCTTGATCGTGATACATCGCTAAAACTGCATCTGCATCTTTTAAATTTTCTGGGGTAAATAAAGTATCGGCAGGCAGACTTAAACTCATCTGAATACCTTTTTTACGATAGGTTTCAAGTACAGGATTAATTACTTCGATCTCTTCCATACCCAAATAACCATCTTCACCTGCATGTGGATTTAAACCACAAACTAAAATATTAGGCTGTTCTATCTTAAATTTTGTTTTTAAATCGTGAATTAGAATATCAATCACTTGATGCAATCGTTCTTTTGTAATGGCATCAGGAACATCACGTAAGGCTAAATGTGTTGTAGCAAGTGCAACACGTAAAGACTTTGTTGCAAGCATCATCACTACACGCGGAACACATGCATATTCTTGGTAAAACTCTGTATGCCCACTAAAGTGGATACCTGCATCATTAATAATAGATTTTTGTACAGGTGCAGTTGCAACCCCTACACTCTTTCCATTCATTGCATATTCAGCAGAACGCCTCAATTGTTCAAGAACATATACCGCATTTTTTGCATTTAATTGACCTGAATGAACGGTCTCATTTAAAGGCACATGCTCCACATACAACTGACCTTTAGCTGACGTTTCTGTTTGCCCTTTATATTCAATAAAATTAATTGAAATATTGAGCTCTTTTGCACGATCTTTAAGAAGGGTTAAATCGGCTAAAATAACTATAGGTCTTTCATCTTCACGATTTGCCAAACTCAAGCAAATATCTGGGCCAATACCAGCAGGTTCACCACTCGTCACATAAAGAGGAAGCATTGACCTTAATCTCACTTTTAAGATGGAAATAAATATTATTATACATCTTCAACAAGATCACATAAAACAGCCTATAACCATTTGAAAGTATTAATTTAAAAAATTCAAATAAATTAATATTTTTTGACGTTTACCTTAATTACAAAATAGCAAAGATTATTCTTTGCACTAAATTATATTTAGTAATAGAATACAGCGCTTGAAATTCTATTTTTCATTTGTGATTCTTCACGTAATCGTTTAGAATCGCGTCTCCTTTAGTTTGGACAGATTCCATAGTCCAAACCAACTATAATAGGTAGTGGTTTAATGAAAACTCTCAGCGCTAAGCCAGCTGAAGTTCAACACGACTGGTACGTTGTTGATGCTTCTGGCAAAACTTTAGGTCGCCTTGCGACTGAAATCGCTCGTCGTTTACGCGGTAAGCATAAAACTTCTTATACTCCTCACGTTGATACAGGCGATTATATCGTTGTAATTAATGCTGAAGAAATTCAAGTGACTGGTAAAAAAGCGCTTGATAAGAAATACTATCGCCATACTGGTTTCCCTGGTGGTATCCGTGAGACTAACTTTGAAAAGTTAATCGCTCACAAACCTGAAGCAGTTTTAGAAAAAGCTGTTAAAGGTATGTTACCAAAAGGTCCTCTTGGTTATGCAATGATCAAAAAAATGAAAGTGTACGCTGGTACTGAGCATCCACATACTGCTCAACAGCCACAAGTTTTGGACATCTAAGGGATACAGCACATGGCTACTAACTATGGTACAGGTCGCCGTAAGACCGCAACTGCACGTGTTTTCCTATCAGCTGGTACTGGTAAACTCGTAATTAACAACCGTTCTTTAGAACAATACTTCGGTCGTGAGACTGCTCGTATGGTTGTTAACCAACCTCTTGAGCTTTTAGAAGCTACAACTAAATATGACCTTTACATCACTGTTGCTGGTGGTGGTATTGGTGGTCAAGCAGGCGCTATCCGTCACGGTATTACTCGTGCGTTAATCGCTTCTGACGAAACTTTAAAACCTGCTCTTCGTCAAGCTGGTTTCGTTACTCGTGATGCTCGTGAAGTTGAACGTAAGAAACTTGGTTTACGTAAAGCTCGTAAACGTCCTCAATTCTCTAAACGTTAATTCGTTTACCGAATCGGACAAAAAAGCCTTGGATTTTCCAAGGCTTTTTTTATTACTTTAAATATTTCAGAATTCCAAACTTTTTAGTAAATGTAATTCTTTTAACAGCTTCGTGATTTTATAGCTTATTTTTAGTATCCTATCTGATTCATTTTATATTGCTGTGAAATATGTCAGTCGAAGCTACAACACTCCAAGGAATTACGCTATATAGTCATGCAAATGACTTTCGCTCCCATTGGATTCGTTATGTTCTTGCTGAAAAACAAATTAAGCACCACCTCATTATTATTGAAGATGATGACGAAGATGTTGCAAGCCTAAACCCTTATAATCAACTTCCTATGCTCATTGAAAATGATTTAAAGCTTTTTAATACAAGCATCATTTCTGAATATTTAGATGATCGATATAGACAAAATAAACTTTATGCCGATGCACCTATGCCCCGTGCTGAACAACGTCAATATATTTGGCGCTTTGAACAAGACTGGTTAATGCTTGCGGATAAAATGTTATGTCACCCAGATAGTTTCAATAAAGAAGAAAGTCTTCAAGCACAAAAACAACTTAAAGATACACTAATTTCACTTACACCATTATTTCAGCATTATCCTTATTTTATGTCTGAAACATTTTCAATTTTAGATTGCATGCTTGCTCCCATTTTCTTACGTCTACCATCAATGGGAATTCATTTACCACCACAGCATTGCAGACCAATTTTGCTTTATATACAACGTATTTTTAGTCGTCCTGCATTTATAAAGTCACTGACTTTGCAGGAAAAAAATCATTATCGTGAATTATTGAAAAATATTTAGGTCATATTATGTCTGAATTAGAATTAAACCCTACTCGCCCATATCTTACTCGTGCAATGTACGAATGGATTTGTGATAACAACTTAACACCATATTTACTCGTTGATGCAACTCAGCCTAATACACTTGTACCAGAACAATTTATTCAAGATGGTCAAATTGTATTAAATACAGCACCACATGCTGTACATGCACTAAACATGAGTAACGAGGCAATTAGCTTCTCAGCACGTTTTGGTGGTGTATCACGTGACTTATATATTCCTTTTCAAGCATTAATGGGCATATATGCTAAAGAAAATGGTCAAGGATTGTTTTTTGATGCAAGTGAATATGATCATATCAATAATAATCAAGATGCTTTAAAATCAGACCAGAGCGAAGAAAATAAACCAACAAAGAAAAAACCAAGTCTAAGACTTTTAGATTAATAATGGGGTGTGTTAATGGCTTTCGATTTAGTCCAATACTTTAATGATCAATTAAAATTTCAAAAACCATTTCTTTTGAACAGCTATGATCATGAATTACGTGACAAATACATACAAGAAATTAATGCACTCACCTTAGGTTCAATCGTTACACTTTGGCGTGAAAATGATGCACTTCAATTTAAGAAATTAAATGCATTAGATGATTCTTATATTATTGGAATTACAGAGAACCTAATATCTGCTCGTAATAATCAATCAAAACTTAAATCTCATGAATTTAAAACTGCAATAATAGAAGTGCTTCAGTTTCAACTTGAAGAAATTTTACAGCTTGAAACGACAGGTAACTTTGGACAAAAAGGTCTAAAAGAACTCCTCCTAGGACAAATTGAACACCTTTCAGGTCATGCAGATAATTGGGTTTGGTTAACAAATGGGCTATTAGAGCTTAAAGATTCCAAACCTACTCATCAAGAAGATATATCATTAGATTCATCAATACAGGAGTTTAATCAAATGGTTCAACAACACTCTCACCACGATGATGTTCAAGTTACAACAGAAAATACAGTACCAACTTGGTCTAAAATTTTAGAACCAGTTGTTGCTATTGTTATTCTTTGGATTCTGGCTCAAGCACTATGTCGTGTATTTGCCTAAGTATACTTTTTTCTCTAAGACTACTTTATTGTGGTCTTTTTTTATACAATAAAAACAACTAAATTACAAATAATTACAATTGTATTTATATCATCATCCTATTTATTATTTCATTGATAGAAATACAAAAACATATTTAAAATACCAATTAGTTCTCAAGTCCATTGACCAAAACTATCATAAAATTCAATCCCATTTTTATCCTTTCAATGAACAACATAAATAAGACATTGATCTTTCAAACTTATTCTTTATAAATAGAATTCTACTTAACGAGTTTAATTCTAAAAGTAGCAATATTACTTAAAAAAAGAGAGAAGAAAACATGGCTAAAATATCATTAGAATCACTATCAAGTATCGACGGATTTTATGCCGCTGCACTAGTAGATGGCGAAAGTGGACTTGCATTAGCAACACAAGGGGGGGGAGATATTGATTTAGAATTGGCTGCAGCAGGTAACACCGAGGTTGTTCGATCAAAACGACGTGTAGCACAAGCTCTAAACTTAAATGACTCTATCGAAGATATCCTTATCACCCTAGGCAAACAATATCATTTAATTCGACCACTAGTGAATAATGAAAATGTATTTCTTTATTTAGTGCTCGACCGTTCAAAAGCAAACTTAGCAATGGCTCGTCACGAACTTAAAAGTTATGAAAAAGGCTTAGATTTTGCTTAAGTTAAAACATAAAAGCCCCTTATAAAAAATCTATAAGGGGCTTTTCTTTCCCCTACTATTTTTTTTAAAGGTGGAAAATCATGAAATTACGAGTATACAACGACCTAAACTTTATTTTTTTTACACCTGAAAGTTATCTAAAACTTTTTAATTTATTTAAATTACAATCTATGCAAACACCAAATCAAATTAAGCCAATATTAAATTCAAGTTTAGATATACCCAATAATATAAAGTTTGAAGCTCATAAACATGACATTGAAAGAATTTCCAATTTTTTCGATGATTTATACAGAACACATAAAGATAGCAAGCTACATCTATACGATAGCTTGGGTACTCTAGCTGTTATTCAGCTTGAAAAAAATCAAGCTTGGATAAACCCTGCACGTATCAACACAAAAACTGATTTCAACTTTAATTGTGAAATTGCAACAACAGATGCTCTCTCAAAAGTCGACCGTAAACAAACATTCATTTTAAATGATTGGATTTGGAATTTATTTTGGAATAGTGAAGAACTAGCCATTGCATTATGTCCTGAAGATGGACATTTCAAAATAAACTATTGGCCAAAACCAACTGATCCTATCCATAAAAAAGTTATTTTCCAGCTTGCAGCATGCTTCATTCAAGGTGGGAAAATATCAACTATTGCGACTCAATTAAATATCTCCACAACATTAGTAAGACGATTTATTGGTGCAAACATTACAATCAATAATGTAGAAAAAATCAATATTTGGGACAAGCATTACACTCCACCTATTCAGAATGATCAAAATGAAGAAGTAGGTTTTATAAAGGACTTCTTTAGTAGTTTGAGAAAAAAATTACGCTTATAAATTAAGGAGCCTGTATGATTATCCAACAATATAAAATTGTTTTCGCTGGAACTATGGGAGCTGGCAAAACTGAAGCAATTCGATCTTTATCTGAAATCCCTATCCTTGTAACAGAAGCCTTTAATACAGATCAAGAAAGCCATTCAAAACTCCAAACAACCGTTGGAATTGATTATGGTGAAGTAACTCTCGATGATGGTTTAGTTATTGGACTATATGGTACACCAGGACAAGAACGATTTGATTTTATTTGGTCTGTAATATGCAAAGGTGCGATTGGTGCAATTATACTTATTGATCATACTTTAGAAAATTCAATTGAAGAACTAGAACACTATCTTGAGGTTTTTCAAGAATATACAGAATATATTGCTATTGGTATTACACATACAGATGAAGACCTTGATAAGTCCACATACATGTATCAAGAATGGCTTACTAAAAACGATCTTTACCACCCCTTATTTATGATTGATGCACGTAAAAAAGATGATGTAAAACTATTGTTGGAGGCATTAATAACCTCAATCGAAATTAATTACAATATTACTGCTTAATTGGAGAGATCACATGTTTGCACTTAAAAAAGAAAGAAAAACTCCAGAGCATATTATTCAAAATGCAAAAAATGAAATTCAATATATCTTCCATAATGTTAGTGGTGTTAATTTCATTATGATTTGTTCAACTGACGGCTTTGAACTTGTAACACTTTATAAAAAAAATTCTTTTAATCACACAAAATTAGCCGCGGTAAGTAGTTCATTACATGCAATGGTCAGTGCACTTATGACAGAATTGCAGCTTATTGAGTGTCAATCGATTACTTTAGATGCTGAAAATGGAAAAGCCATTCTTACCTCAGTACCAAGTAAACAAAATCCTATGATCATTGTCGTCTTAGCAGAAAAGGATATTCTACTAGGACAACTTTTACATGCATTAAAAAAAGCAAGCTTAACCATATCAAAATTTGAATAATCCCCCTTCCGATTACCCATAAAAAAACACCCCCTGCAAATGCAGGGGGTGTTTTGAATTAATGAGCTGGCGATGACTTACTCTCACATGGGTAACCCCACACTACCATCAGCGCTAAGAGGTTTCACTTCTGAGTTCGGGAAGGGATCAGGTGGTTCACTCTTGCTATT
>NZ_JCAKNA010000027.1:0-37638 GCF_059515885.1 Acinetobacter sp. FY683
AAAAGCCTCGTCGAACCTTCACGGCTGAATTTAAACATCAACTTATTCAGCAATGCCAGCAGCCAGATACATCAGTGGCCAAGGTCGCAATGCAACATCAGATCAATGCCAATCTGTTGCATAAATGGATTCGTCAATCCAGATCAATACCCCCTGCATTAACAACCCCATCTAGTCCACAGACTGACTTTCTTCCGGTCATGCTTCACCCGACTCCAGCCAAACAAGACGCACCTCCGCTATCTGTTCCGGAGAAGAATACTGTCGCTCATATCAGAATTCCACTGCATCAGAAACAATGTTCTGCAAGAGATCAGGTGATCGAAATCGAATGGCCAGTGGAATCGGCCAAGGAGTTGCTGCTTTTACTTCAGGGCTTGATCAAATGATCCGTATCGATGAAATCTGGCTCTCTACCCAGCCGATGGACATGCGTGCGGGTATGGATACGGCTATGGCGCAGATCATGAAAGCCTTTGGCTACATTAAACCGCATTGTGCTTACCTGTTCTGTAATAAACGTGGCCATCGCATGAAAGTGCTGGTACATGATGGACTGGGCATCTGGCTGTGTGCCCGGCGGCTGGAACAGGGAAAATTCCACTGGGCGCAGGTTCACCAGGGTGAAAGCATGGCGATCAGTCCGGAACAGTTACAAGCACTGATCCAGGGTTTGCCCTGGCAGCGCATTGGACGACAGCAGGTGGTGACGATGCTTTAAACCAGGCTGGTCCATTCTGCTATTCTCCAAACGTTCTATTTCCTCTGCGTCATGACCTCAGGCATACTGCGGTCATGAATACGCTGCCAGACTTAAGCCAACTGACCCATGAACAACTGCTGGAATTTACCAGACAGTTGGCAATGCAGCATCAGTCTCTGGCACAATCAAATCAAGAATTAGAAAAATCAAACCAGCAATTGGATGCCAAAGTTCAACATCTTTCTATTCTCAATCAAAAATACGAGCATGAACTGGCGCTGTTTAAACAGCACAAATTCGGTAGTAAAAACGAACATCTCACCGCAAAACAAATCCATCTGTGGGATGAGGCGGTCGAAGAAGATATCACAGCAGTCGATCTGGAACTGGAGCGGCTGAATGCAGATAAAACCGATGCAGCGACACACAAAGCCAAAGCAAATAAACCTAAACGTCGACTGCTGCCCGATCATCTACACACCATTCGTATTGAGCATGAACCAACATCAACCCAATGTGCTTGTGGCTGCCAACTCCGTCGTATCGGCGAAGATATCAGTGAAAAACTGCATTTCAGACCGGCACAGTTCTATAAGGAACAGCATGTGCGTGGCAAATGGGTCTGTGATCAGTGTGACACCCTGACTCAGCAAGCGATGCCCGCCTATGTGATTGATAAAGGCATTGCTTCACCTGAACTGCTCAGCCATGTGCTGGTCTCGAAATACGCTGATCATTTGCCGCTGTACCGTCAGCGCCTGATCTATCAGCGGGCGGGCATTGATCTGTCCAGATCTACTTTATCTGACTGGATTGGTCGCTGCGGTGTGGAACTGGAACCTCTGGCCAATGCCTTAAAACAGGTGGTGCTGCAACAGCGGGTGCTGCATGCAGATGAAACACCAGTCACCATCATGCGGATGGGTGAGAATGATAAAAAACCGAAGAAAGGTTATGTCTGGGCCTATGCCACTACACAGTACAATCCAGTTCAAGCCGTGATCTATGACTTTCAGGATAGTCGTTCAGGTCAGCATGCAGAAGAGTTCCTGAATGGCTGGCAGGGCCATCTGGTCTGTGATGATTACAGCGGTTATAAAGCACGCTTTAAATCAGGCGATGTCATTGAGGTGGGCTGCATGGCACATGCACGTCGTAAATTTCATGAACTGCATGTGACCGGGAAAAGTCAGATCGCTGAACAGGCATTAGTGCTGATTCAGAAACTGTATGCGATAGAAGCAGAACTCAGGAAAAAGACCGATGGTACAGCAGAACAGCGCCGCGAATACCGACAACAGCATAGTCAACCGGTGATGCAACAACTGTATGAATGGCTCAACCAACATCAACTGACTGTGCCATCGAGTTCTCCAACCGCCAAGGCGATCAATTACACTCTGAAGCGTTGGCCAGCTTTAAGCCGCTATCTGGATGATGGCAATCTACCGATTTGCAATAACTGGGTGGAAAACCAGATGCGCCCCTGGGCGTTGGGACGTAAGAACTGGTTATTTGCAGGTTCGCTGCGCAGCGGTCAGCGAGCAGCCAATATTATGACATTAATCCAGTCAGCAAAGCTGAATGGGCTGGATCCGTATGCCTATTTAAGTGATGTGCTGAAAAGATTGCCGACACATAAAGTGACTCAGATTGAAGAATTGCTACCACACCGCTGGAAACCTGAACCGAATTAAAAAATAGGCATGGGGTTCAGCGGACGCTTACCTTATTTCAAACATGCGATTTTATGCAAATAACGACTATCAGATTTTTAGAATTCAATGACCATACTAGATAAACTACACTCTCAATTATTCTCATTAAGTTTTGAGTTAGACCATATAAAAAAAGGACTCTTATGAGTCCTCTTTTTATTCTACTGAATCAGGTTTTAAAAACTTAAATACCCCAAACAATACTAATATCCATACAGGCAACATCAGAACAGACAACATAAACCCTTGTGTCCACATAATGTATAAAATCATTAGCATAAAAGCTAAAACAATATAGTTAGTGAATGGTGCAAATAAAGCAGGAAATTTAGTTTGAATGCCTTCTTTTTTCATAACTTGTCTGAATTTTAAATGAATCAAACTAATCATCATCCAATTCAACACAGCTGCAGCAACCACAATATAAATAAGGTAGCTTAATGCTTTTTCAGGCACAAAATAGTTCAGTAAAACACAGCCAAAAATTAAGAATGCTGAGAATAAAACAGCAGGTACTGGAACACCTTGTTTGTTCACTTTGTTAAATAATTTTGGAGCATTACCCTGTTCTGCTAAGCCTAATAACATACGACTATTGGCATACATACCACTATTACATACTGAAAGTGATGCCGTTAAAATAATAAAATTCAGTAAATGGGCTGCCCAATGAATACCCATTTGATTAAAAATAATGACAAAGGGACTTTTATCTAAACCGCCTAATTCAAGCTGATTCCATGGCACTAATGACAGCAAAATAGCCAATGAACAAATATAGAATAGAAAAACTCGAATCACCGTTTGATTAATCGCTTTTGGAATATTTTTATCAGGGTTTTCTGTTTCTGCTGCTGCCATACTAATGAGCTCAACACCACCAAAAGCAAACATCATGAATGCAAGCATATAAAATAAGCCATCAAAACCATGTGGGAAAAATCCCCCATGAATCCATAGGTTTTGAATAGATGCTGTAGAAGATCCATCTGCGCTAAATAGTAAATACACACCAAATAAAATCATCGCGACAATAGCGAAAACTTTAATAATCGCAAGCCAAAATTCAGATTCCCCATAAATCTTCACATTGGCTAAATTCATGATGGTTACAAGCGAAAAGAAAAATAATACTGTGAGCCATGTTGGAATTTCAGGCCACCAATAATTTACATATTTACCTATAGCGGTTAACTCTGTCATTGCGACCAGAATATATAAAACCCAATAGTTCCAACCAGTTAAGAAACCTGAAAAGCGTCCCCAATATTTAAATGCAAAATAACTAAATGAACCTGTTACCGGCTC
The DNA here is from genome assembly GCF_059515885.1 of Acinetobacter sp. FY683. Lineage (NCBI taxonomy): Bacteria > Pseudomonadati > Pseudomonadota > Gammaproteobacteria > Moraxellales > Moraxellaceae > Acinetobacter > Acinetobacter sp. FY683. Next base: position 3,730 of record NZ_JCAKNA010000027.1, read on the forward strand.
ATGTACAATCATTTCGCCCAATTGGCGCATAATTAAAAATGCAATTAAACCACCAATCAAATAACCCAAAATAATAGATGGACCTGCGGATTCAATAATATGTGCAGAACCTAAAAATAAGCCTGTACCAATTGCACCGCCCATGGCGATAAGTTGAATATGACGATTCTTTAGACGTCGCTGAAGTGTTGGCGTGTTGCTCTTCAAAACACACTCTCATTGTGAATAGAAGCTTAATTATAATCTTTTAAGCTTTCAGAAAATCACTCTATAATCAAAATAGCCCATTTAAAATAAGATAACCTAAATAAAATATTTAAAAAAAATAAAAAGAATAATGACTTAGAGTGCAAGAAAGAATAAAGAAAAAAATAAATCTTATAAATTTATAGAATGGTGTTTCATTAGAGCTATGAAGGCGTATATTTATTCTGCATAATTATCTTACTAACTTTTATACATTAACCAATTACTGAAAGAATATCGAACTTGAAAGACTTCAATAAAATATTGCTATCTAATCAAAATAGCATCCTAAAAATGCTGAATGTACTTATTATTATGGCTTCTGTCATTTTAATTTTAAGTACTTCACTCGAAATATTTAAGCCTTTTTCATTTTTAGAGAATTCTTTTTATTTTGAACTCCAATTTTGGATCTGTATTTTTTTTAGCTTTAGTTTTTTTATCTTTCTATTTTTTGCAGAAAATAAATTAAGTTTTTTAGTCAAATATTCATTTCTTCTTTTACTCTCTATTCCTTATTTGAGTATTTTAGATTACACCTCTATTCAACTCACAACAAAACAAAGCTATCTGATTAGTTTCATTCCTATTATTAGAGGAAGTGTTGCTTTAGTAATTCTATTATTCCTTCTTGTTCAAAGACATACAACAGCTCTTTTGATTTCTTATTTGGTTTTATTGGCTGCAATTATCTATTTCTTGAGCTTAATTTTCTTTATTTTTGAACGTAATGTTAATGTTCTCGTCAGCACCTATCCTGATGCCCTATGGTGGGCAGGAATGACTGTAACAACCGTAGGTTCTAACATTACGCCAGTCACGTCCGTTGGTAAAATTTCGACCATAATATTAGCAGCAACAGGTATGACAAGCTTTCCTATTTTCACAGTCTATTTCACAGCAGTCATGAACCGTGTTATTCATGCGGAAAAAGACTTCGTCAATCATGCACATAAGAAAAAATAATATTCTATCTAGAGCATAAAAAAGCGAGCAATAAATGCTCGCTTTTTTTGTTTAATCTTCTGGATATTCGAAACGATAACCTACGCCATATACGGCTTGAATCCACTCATGTCGATTTCCAGTTTCGGCAGCTTCTGAAATTTTACGGCGTAAATTCTTAATATGACTATCAATCACGCGGTCAGCTACATCAAAACTGTCTGGATTAATGTGGTCTAGTAATTGTGCGCGTGAATATACATGTCCAACATGTTCTAAAAACAATTCAAGCAAACGAAATTCTGTAGGTGTTAAGCTTAAAGACTTCTGTTGGTACCAAATACGTTGCTGTGCTTTATCCATACGGAACAAATCATTACTTTCAGGTTCTGCTTTACGCTCTAAACGGCGTAAAACAGCTTGAACACGTGCAACCAATTCTTTAGGACTAAATGGCTTACATACGTAATCATCTGCTCCCATATTCAAACCAAGTACACGGTCAATTTCTTCAGTACGAGCTGTAACCATAATAATTGGAATATCGGATTGTTCACGTACTTTACGGCAAATGGTTAAACCATCCATACGAGGTACCATTAAATCCAAAATCATTAAGCTTGGCTTACGCTGTTTAAAGCTATCATACGCTTCCTGACCATCGTGAAACATGCTGACTTCAAAGCCTGCTGCTTCTAAATAATCACGTACCAACTGTGCAAGCTCAATTTCATCTTCCACTAACATGATATGTTTCATGCATGCTTTCCTTTTATTGTTTCATTTGTTTCGGGAAGGTTAATTTGCAACGCAAACCACCTAATGGCGAATGATCAAAACTTAACTCACCGCCCAATGCTTGTGCAATTTTAGCGGATAAAGCTAAGCCTAAACCTGTCCCACCCGTTGAACGAGTGCGTGAATCATCTACACGGTAAAACCGTTGACCTAAATTAGACAATTGCTCATCACTTAAACCTAATGGGCTATCATCTACATATACTGTCCATTGAGTTGCAGATTGTTCTGTATGTATATGAACGCTGCCGCCCTCTTCTGTATAGCGAATACTATTACCTAACAAGTTGACCATAATTTGCTTAAAGCGATCTACATCTAATTGTAAATCTGCACCTTCACCCGTGGCAGTAATGGTTAAATTAGCTTGTTCAAACTTAGGTTTAAAGTTCTCGACTTCTTGTTCAATAACACCCCATGGATTTACTGTAGCCAAATAACATTTAAGCTGCATAGCTTCTGCTTGAGCTAAATCTGCCAAATCTTGAGTCAGTTTCTTCAAACTACTCACTTGATTCAACATAGACTGAAAATGCTCAGGCGTTGGCTTACGAATTCCATCTTGCATTGCCTCAATTTGCGCTTGAAGCACAGCTAAAGGTGTTTTCAACTCATGAGATGTATCTGCAACCCATTGACGTCTTGATGTTTCATGATGATCAAGAATAGTTGCCAAATGATTTAACTTAGTAGATAAATCTCCTAATTCATCATTACGGTTTACTTTAACTTGATACTGATAATTACCTTTCGTTAGCTCTCTTGTACCATTCAATAAGCGTTGAATTGGCTTTTTAAAGTATGTTGCAAGCAGTAATGATGCAATTAAACTTAAAAAAATAGTGAATCCATAAACCAATAATAAATAACGCTTTTGGTTACTAAAAAAATTGATACTTGAAGCATCATCTTGATCTAAAACAGGTTTCAAACCTAAGTAACCAACAACTTTTGAATTAACAATAATTGGACGAAAAGACACTTGGTCATCAGATTGTTCACCAACAATAAACTGTTGCTGTGCATCGTATAAAGACAACCGTGAACTTAACCCTAAACGATCTGGCATTGAAATAAATTGCTTTTTACTGGTTGTATTTTCTAGTGCTTGGCTTTCTTTACCATCTTTATTATTTTGTGCAATTCTAGCCAAATTTTGGTTTGAACTTAATGGGAACCTTAACCCTTCAAAAGGTTGAAATTCTGAAGGTAAATTTAATTTAAGAATATTAAGCTCTTCTTGGCTTAAAGCAGGCTTATTTTGAACAATTTTTGCGATATTTGAAGAATTAATCATTTCATGTTCTTCAAAATAGCGCTGTTGCAAAGCAATATCGTATTGACGTCTGAGCCACCAATGCGACAACTTATCGTAATCATCAGGTGCTGCATCGCCTTCAATTTGCAACATTTGTGCCTGAATCGCATTACCCCAGTCATGATATTCACCATATACATCGGCTAAGTTATGAATCAAATGATCTAACTTTTGCATTTCAACATCTGCTACATATTTAGCAAAGTTTTTCTGCATGGTCCAATGTAAAACTCCCAAACTTACAGTCGTAATCACTACTGTGGTTAAAAGCACAGTTAAGAACAAACGTAAGGCGATGGGAAATCGGCGAATTTTCAAGAGTCTATCTCTATTATTTCTTCTATATTCGACATTGTAACTAACACTGACTAAAAAAACTCTCCATTGTTTCTTCATCATTATTATTTAATCTTTAACCATTGAATTTACATCTTCTTTTTAGAGAGAATAACTATGAATAACATGACAAAAATTGCTTTAGTTGGTGCAAGTGTTCTAAGTATTGGAGCATTAACTGCATGCCAATCTACAACAAATACACAAGATAAAGACCATCCTCGTATGATGAAAGAGCACCAAGGCAAATCTGATCGTAAAATGTCACCGGAACAACGTGAAGCATTTGCCAAATCACGTGCAGAACACCGTGAAGTTATGCAAAAAATTCACAAAGCTTGTGATAGTAAAGCAGTAGGCAGTACTGTCCAAATTACAGCTGGTGATAAAACAATTGATGGTACATGTGTAACTCACTTCAAACCTGAAATTAAGAAAGCTGATAAACAACAACGTCAAGACCACCGTCCAATGCGTGGTGATGTACGTCAAGGCGAACTTAAACGTGGCGAGCCATTAACTGATGCACAACGTGCAGAAATGGTAAAAGCCTTTGATCAACGCTTAGCTGAAAAACAAGCACGCCAACAAGCCGTTGCAAAAGCATGCCAAGGTCAAAAAGATGGTCAAGCAGTACAAATTAAAGTAGGAACACAAACTTTAGATGGTAAATGTGAAGTTCGCTTTCAACCATCAACACCATTAAAAGCAGAAACTCCAAAAAAATCATAATGTTAACATTGTGATATTCGAGGCGCATTATTGCGCCTTTTTTGCGCGACATAAGTTCTTACGTTTATTGACTTTTTATGTCACACAAAATTCAACAAAAATGTATAGACTCTAGATACTTACGAAAATTCATAATTTTTTTTTTGACTTAACAGTCACTATGATTCTTCAAAGAAATACTTGTACCTTAATCTAAGATGTTGCAGGATTAAGCTATTCAAACACGTGTCACTGAAGACTCGTTTAAAATGTTATCTGGATTATAACGCTGGTTTAAACCAGTATTGAGGAAACCGATATGCCACAATACAAAGCGCCCCTACGTGATATGCAATTTGTTTTGCATGAGTTATTAAACGCTGAACAACACTATGCAACTCTTCCTGCATTCCAAGAAAGCGTTAGCCGCGAATTGGTTGATCAATACTTAGAAGCCGCTGCAGATTTCTGTGAAAATGAACTTTCCCCTTTAAACCAAGTAGGTGACCGTGAAGGTTGTACGTGGAATGACGGTGTTGTAACAACACCAACAGGCTTTAAAGAAGCGTACCAAAAATATGTAGAACTTGGCTTCCCTTCTCTTGCAGCTGAAGAACAATACGGCGGTCAAGCATTACCAAACTCTTTAGGTATCATCATTTCTGAAATGGTGGGTACATCTAACTGGGCTTGGGGTATGTACCCGGGTCTATCTCATGGTGCTGTTCGTACTTTAGAACATCATGGTTCTACAGAACAAAAAGATACCTACCTTCCTAAACTTGTTTCAGGTGAATGGACTGGCACAATGTGCTTAACAGAATCTCAAGCAGGTTCTGACTTAGGTATTATCCGCACAAAAGCTGAACCACAAGCTGACGGTAGTTATGCAATTTCTGGCGAGAAAATCTTTATCTCTGCTGGTGAACATGACATGGCCGATAATATTGTTCATATCGTTCTTGCTCGCTTACCTGGTGCACCGAAAGGTACAAAAGGTATTTCATTATTCATCGTACCTAAATTCCATGTAAATGCAGATGGTTCTGTGGGCGAGCGTAATGCTGTACGTTGTGGTTCAATTGAACACAAAATGGGTATTCACGGTAATGCAACGTGCGTAATCAACTTTGATAATGCAAAAGGTTTCCTCATTGGACCTGAAAACCGTGGCTTAAACTGCATGTTCACATTTATGAACACAGCACGTATTGGTACAGCTGTACAAGGCTTATCTGCATCTGAATCTGCATTCCAAGGTGCTTTAACTTATGCAAAAGACCGCTTAGCAATGCGCTCACTTTCTGGTCCTAAAGCACCAGAAAAAGAAGCAGACCCAATTATTGTTCATCCTGCTGTTCGTAATATGCTTTTAACACAAAAAGCATTTGCTGAAGGCTCTCGCGCATTAGTTTATAACTTAGCGTTATATGCTGATGTTGCTGAAAAAGGTGCAACTGAAGAAGAACGTAAAGCTGCAGATAACCTATTATCTTTACTCACTCCAATTGCAAAAGCATTCCTAACTGAAATTGGTTCAGAGTCTGCTAAACATGGCGTTCAAGTATTTGGTGGTCATGGCTTTATTTCTGAACACGGCATGGAACAAATTGTACGTGATACACGTATTGCTTGTTTATATGAAGGTACAACAGAAATCCAAGCACTCGATTTGTTAGGTCGTAAAGTATTGGGTACTCAAGGTGCTATGTTGAAAGACTTCACCAAGATTATTCATAAATTTGCTGAAGCAAACAAAGACAATGCTGCAATGAAAGAATTTGTTGAACCACTTGCTGCTCTTAATAAAGAGTGGGGTGAATTAACAATGCAAATTGGCGCTAAAGCAATGCAAAACCCTGAAGAAGTTGGTGCTGCTGCAGTAGATTACTTATACTTCTCTGGTTATGTAACACTTGCATACTTATGGGCACGTATGGCACTTGTTGCTCAAGAGCAACTTGCAGCAGGTACAACAGAAGTAGATTTCTACAATGCAAAAGTAACGACTGCTCGCTTCTACTTCAAAAAAGTACTTCCACGTGTACGTTCACATGTAGAAGTCATTGCTGGTGGCTTGGAACCTTTAATGTCTTTAGATGCTGAACATTTTGCATTCTAAAATAATGACATTTTAAAGCAACTTAAGAGAAAGGACAGTCATTGTATTGGCAGTCCTTTTTCTTTATAAAAGATATGAAGAATTAATCCTTTAGTCGTCTAACAATATATAAACTCATGGATTAGACTGATTAAAATACTGAAAAACAGACAAAAATGGGTGACCTCAATGCCAATTTATAATGCACCTCTTACAGACATGAAATTCATCTTAAATGATGTATTTAAAGCAGAAGAATTCTGGCAAGCCAATGAAAATCTTGCACATGTAGATGCTGCAACAGCTGAAGCTATTCTTGAAGAAATGGCAAAGTTTGCACAAAATGTAACTTTACCGCTGAACCGTACTGGCGATGAAGAAGGTGCAACTTATAGCAATGGCAATGTAACAACTCCTGCTGGCTTTAAAGAAGCGTTCAAACAATATGCAGATGGTGGTTGGATCGGTTTAGCTGCTGACGCTGAATGGGGCGGTCAGGAAATGCCTAAAATGCTGACTGTACTTGCAGATGAAATGCTTTTCGCAACAAATCCATCTTTCATGCTCTACCCGCTTCTTTCAGTGGGTGCTGGTATGGCGTTAAACAGCTATGCATCTCAAGAGCAAAAAGAGACCTATTTACCCAAAATTTATTCTGGTGAATGGTCAGGCACAATGTGCTTAACAGAACCTCATTCAGGTACAGATTTAGGTATTATTAAAACCAAAGCTGAACGCAATGAAGATGGCACCTACAACATCACAGGTACAAAAATCTTTATTACTGGTGGTGATCATGACCTTGCCGAAAATATCATTCACTTAGTTCTTGCGAAAACTCCAGATGCACCTGCAGGTTCACGTGGTATTTCATTATTCATTGTTCCTAAATTCCTAGTGAATGCGGATGGTTCACTCGGTGAGCGCAATGCCGCAGGTCCAGGTTCAATTGAACATAAAATGGGAATTAAAGCATCTGCAACATGTGTAATGAACTTTGACGGTGCAAAAGGTTATCTTGTAGGTAAAGAAAACGAAGGCTTAGCAGCAATGTTCGTGATGATGAACTACGAACGCTTATCTATGGGTATTCAAGGTTTAGGTGCTTCTGAGTTTGCTTACCAAAATGCTGCTCAATATGCGACTGACCGCTTACAAGGTCGTAGCGCTTCAGGAGTTCAATCTCCAAACAAACCTGCCGATAGCATTTTAGTTCATGGAGATGTACGTCGTATGTTACTCAATGCACGTGCAAATAATGAGGCTTCTCGTGCATTTGCAGTATATGTAGGTCAGCAACTCGACATTACAAAATTCTCAACAGATCCTGAAGCTGTTAAAGCAGCAAACGAACGTGTTGCCTTACTTACACCAATTGCCAAAGCATATTTAACAGACACAGCATTTAATGCAACTTTAGATGCTCAAATGTGCTTTGGTGGTCATGGCTATATCCGTGAATGGGGTATGGAGCAGTGTATTCGCGACTTACGTATTGCACAAATTTATGAAGGTACAAATGGCGTTCAATCACAAGATTTAATTGGTCGTAAAACCATTAAATGTAATGGTGAATTCATTTCTACATATATTCAAGAAATTCGTGACTTTACGAACAATCTAGATGCAGATCTTAACTTTATTAAAGATGCTACTTTAGATGCAGCAGCAGAATTAGAAGCCGTAACACAATACATTATTGAAGCAACACGTGAAAATATTGAGTTCCCTAACTCAGCAGCCGTAGATTACCTACATGCTGTCGGCTTACTCAGCTTCTCATATATGTTTGCACGTATTGCCAATACAGCAAAAGACAAAGATGGCGAGTTCTATCAGAACAAACTTTCGCTTGCACTTTATTTCGTACAACGTGTTTTACCAGAACTTTCGGTTCGTATTGCTAAAATCAAAGCAGGTTCAGATGTCATTATGAACTTCAGCGAAGACTACTTTACAAATCAATCTTAATTTTAATTCAAATAAAAAAACGCCTGCATAAAGCAGGCGTTTTTTTTAAACAAATTAAATTTTTTCAATAATAATTGCTGATGGCTGAGCATTCACAATCTTAATAATGCCTGCTGATTGCAAGCTTTCACACAAACTTAATATATTAGGGAGTTCTTCTGCTCGAATCCCCGCCCCTAAAATTAATTTCTTACCTGTACCTAAGCTGTCAATTTTTGTTTGAATCTTATCTAACATTTCTTTCTCCTTATCAATATTTTAGTCATACCATACATTACAGTAAAATAGATTAAAAAAAATACATTTTTATTATTTTAAAGTCAGAAGATTTCACATTATTTGCATGAAACTTGCTTATCTTTTTATAGCAAGCACATTAACCAATATCAGGAGGCCTTATGACTCATCACGACCCCAAAATTGAAAAAATTGAAACCCTCCTCGATCGCTTTGGCAACCTTGCTGTAGAAGGCTTTCACTATCTTGCTCTATTTGTCATTGGCTGTATGGTGATTTGGTCTGCAGGAAATACCGTTTATGAAATTTTAGCCATTAAACAATTTGCAACGATTGACGACATACTTTTACTTTTTATCTATTTAGAACTCGGTGCAATGGTCGGAATTTATTTTAAAACCAACCACATGCCCGTACGGTTTTTAATTTACATTGCAATTACTGCTTTAACACGCTTACTCATTGCTGATATTCAGCACGACCATAAAGCAGATATGGGACTAGTCATTACAACAGGCTCTATTCTTATTCTCTCATTTGCTATTTTAATTGTACGTTATGCTTCTTGGACATACCCATCTGTAATGCGTGAGAAGCATCCTAAAAAAACATCAAATGTAGAAACACCACCACGCCCACAAGATGATGAACTTTCATAAACAAGAATCCCGCCTAATGTGCGGGATTTTTATATATTTTAGTTCGATTCTAAAACATAGCGACCATCTTCATAAATCCAATGCATACCATTTGGTGGTGCTGGTAAACCTAATTCACGCCAATTTGCGATAACAATTTGGTTCGAACTTTTAATTTGTGCGACATTCGGATCTCCATTGACCCATGTATATGTCTGATGATTTACCGTTGTATAACTAGGTGCTTGATAGGTCAGACTAACACCACCATTAGGATAAACATTGTGAGGCGGTGGTAATGGACGATTTGGTGGGTAATGAGGGTATCCATTTTGAGGTGGATAACCCTGATTAGGATAATTTGGAGGTCTTTGTGGATAATTCGAACTATTTGATGACCCAACATTAACACCAATAGAGGCATTCCACTTTGTACTATTTGCTTGTGCTAAAGAAGGCATCCATAAAAGTAAAACCGTGCTAAATGTAGCCATGACTATGCTTTTCATCTCAGCCTCCTGTTATAAATAGTTATTTCATTATAAATATTAGTTTAATTTAAAAAATGAAGAAAAAACCAACTATTACATATTTTTTGTAATTCACCATCTACTTAACTTTTATACCAACCTTCAACCATAGAACGAAATAAGTTATGTTAAAATTATTTTATTTCTACTGGATCAAATCTCTGTGTCCGATTTAAGTTTTGACCGTTTATATGAATTCTTCTGCAAAGTACCAAGTGTTCAAAAAGCTTTCATCGACTCTTATGGCTCCGATGGAAAGCACAGTTGGTGGTTTAAATTCCAAATTAACATTGAGCACAAACTTGCCTGGCAAACTGTACAAGAACTGGGTCATGTGCTGAATTATATTTCTAAAAATGAACGTCTTCCAACGCAGTTTTTACCAGTATCTCCACCACCATATATGAATGGTGATGCCAAACAATTTCTATGTTGGGTGATTCAATGTAATCATCCAGATTTTAGCCCAGATATTGTTTGTGATTGGTTAGAAGCTCGTTTACCCAAACCAATTGAAGATGAAGCTCAATGGAAAATTAAAACAGATCTTCACGAACTAGATAAAATGACCGATAAAGATTTGGATACAATTATACCGCCAAATCCTGAGTCTAAATAATAAGATCAATCTCCCTAAGTCCCTCTTTTTAAAGAGGGACTTCCTCCCTTTTTAAAGGGAGGTCAGATGGGATTACATCATTTTAGAACGTAGACCAACCACTCCATTCCATAAAGCGATAAACGCCATATTTAAATTTAGATTCATCGGCATATTTTTCATATTCGACACTCATATTACGACCATCTAAATTTGACCATGCTGTATTAAAATAAGCTTGGGCATCTTTAAAAACGGGAGTTTGTGTTGAACCAATAACACGTAAATCGGTTTCTAAATTATAATTTTTCAAATTACGTGCTGTGAAATTTGCAGAACCTAAAATCAATTCTGTTTGTTGAGCATTCGATTTAATTAACATTTTACTGTGACACTGCTCACCTTGCGTATTACACCAACGTACATTGACACCTGCATTATTCAGCTCCGATGCCACTTGTCGATTTGGTATGCCATTTTTTTCATGACCAAAAGCATCTTTATTCGGATCTAATAATACTTGAACTGCTACTCCTCGCTCTTTTGCCGAAATTAAGGCTTTTATAATTTGACGCTCCGACAAATAGAACATCGCTAAATCAATATTGTCATTCTTTTTCGCAGATTCAATTGTATTTAAAGCTGCATCCAAAATCGCTTTCTCTGTGAGAACTTGAACCTGTGGCAAGTTACGATCACTATCAAAGTCACCAACGACAAGCCCTGAAACATCGCCTTTAGACATCGTAATAACGACCTGCTCAGTCTTCAATATATCTGTTGCTGTATTTCCATCAACCAACAACGCAACATTGGAATGTCGAGAACTGCCATCATGTGGATTCATGGATGCAACTAATGTTTTCCAACCATCTTTCGTATCCACTGTAATGGTTTTACGATGATTCGCTTTAAAGTTAAGTAAGTTTAAATAACTTCTTAATGTAATTTTTTCATCACCAAATGGATTGGGTAACCAACCTTTTTCAGCATTGTTTCCTAACCCTTGACAACAGATATACCATAAACCTGACCATGCAGGATTTGATGCACGTAAAGGGGCTAAATCTGTTTCAATAACATCTACTCCGCCTTGGCGTAATTGTCGATAATGATTAGGCAATGTTCCACCATAAACAGAGTTGATTGGATCTGTAATAAATTTAATTTCAATGTTTGGATTAAACAGTTTTTTATTAATAAGCGCATTTGTTAATTGTTGAGTTAAATCCTGATGCTTTTCTTTAGAAGCTCCCACATCTTGATTAAACAAAAACATATCAATCACAATTGTTGTTTGCGCATCATCAATTAATTTTAAAATTTCTTTAAATATTTTTTGATCTTGCTGTTGTTTACCTTGCTCATCAATATACGTTTGGTCAGCTAAAAATTGAACATTGGCATGACGTAATTTACCTGTAAAGTTTAAACCTTCAGGTAAAGGTTTGTAGGTATGATAAATTGCCGAACTTAAATATGTTAAAGCCAATAAACCAACGACAAGCCCAACATATTGTTTGATAGACCAGTTTAATTTTTGATGAATTTTTTTAAAGATACGCATAAGAAAAAACCTAACCCAATATGCTCAGGCTAGGTTTTATTCTTTGTTTTTTCAAGCAGTTTTATGTTTTATCGCAATTTACTCTCTTAAATTTTGATAAAACATATCCTTTCTTAAAAACTGAAGTCCAAACCAATCGTAAAGTTACGACCTACTTGCGGAATATTCGATAAAAATGATGCGTGTTGATATACATCTTCATCTAATAAGTTATTCGCTTTAAAGTAAACTCGGTAGTCTGTATCTTGTGCATATTTTCCTGCATAAGATACACCTAGATTCACCATGTTATAACCACTCGTGTCTTGCTCAAATGCTGCAATACGGTCTTGTTTAAACACGTGCGAATATTCTGCTAAACCTGCCCAACCGTCTGCAAAATCTACATCAACTTTTGTTCCGACACGACCCGCAGGAACACGTGGCGCATTTTTACCATCAATTTTTCCACGAACAGTATCACCAAATAAGCTCACTTTATACATGTCGTTAATTGCATAGCCCACTTGCGCTTCTGCACCATAAAAACGTGCTTTATCTTGCGTATAGTCAACTAAACGGAAGTTCTCGAAACGATCAGTCGTTGCTGCATAAATGTAGTTGTCATACCAGTTGTGATAAACATTTACACGATAATCCAAAGGACCATTTTCATAACGCAAACCAAGCTCTAAGTTATTTGATTTTTCAACACTTAAATTTTCATTACCACGTTCATAAGTGTTGGTTGCAAGATGTTTTCCATCTGCATATAACTCTTGAGCAAGCGGTAAACGCTGCTGATGTGAACCTACTAAAGAGAATGTATAGTTTGGAGCAAAATTCCAATTTACAGCAGCAGAGCCAGAATAGGCTTGATCGTTATAATTCTTTTTATTTGAATCAATATCAATCGTTTGATGATCTACACGTGCACCTAATTCAAAATGAAAGTCATTGACTTGTTTATGTTCTAAAGCAAATAGACTCCATTTCTGAGTTTTAGTTGGTGCTAAAATTGATTCCTCACCCGTAATATCGAGTTTTTGTTTATTGTACTGTGTACCGAATACACCTTCCCAACCCGCAACTAGGTTATGAACCAATTCTAAACGAGCATCATAGCCTTTACTTTTGAAGGTTGTTGCGATTTCATTTCCTTCAATTTCATTATGTTTATAATCTGTATAACTTACATGCGCGCGTAATTTTGAGAACCCTGCAAATGGATTTTCTAATTCTGAACGGAAATCATAACGCTCAGTTTTTAAGTCTACCCAAGGACCTGCTTCATGCTCGTAATGATCATGCCCACCACCATGACCATGATTATGACCAGGCACATTATTATGTCCCGCATTGTTATTACCATCACAATGTAAATGATCATCATGAGGATGACATGATTCATATTCATGGCTATGACCTGGTAAACCATATTGGTCTTGGCGATTACTATATGAAATACCTGTAAACCCACGATCATGAATCCACGATAAGCCCACGTTTACCGTTTCACCATTTGCAAAAGTATTGTTTACACGACGTTCTTTTTCCAATTCACCATCATGGTCATGATAATAATTTGGTGCAATATACGAGTTTGCATCACGCTTTAAACCTTCCACATGTAATGCAATTTGGTCTGTTAAACCAACAGTTACACCACCACTTGCAAGCTTTTCGTCACTGCCTGAGTTGTAACGTAAACCTACCTGCCCTTCATAGCCATTTTCAGGCATTTGCGTTGGAATTTTGCCATCTGTAACATTAACCAAACCACCAACAGCACCTGCCGAATAAAGCAATGTGGAAGGTCCACGAATTACTTCAACTTGTTTTGCCAGAATAGGATCTACCGTTACCGCATGATCGGGCGATAAAGTTGAAACATCTGCTGTTTCAGAAGCATGTTGTAAAACTTTTACACGCGGGCCATCTTGACCACGAATTACAGGTCGACTTGAACCTGAACCATATTGATTTGAATAAACACCAAGTTGTCCTTCTAAGGCATCACCTATTGTTGGTGCGCCTGTTGATAGTGCTTTTTGCCCAATAACATTATCTGCTGCAGCAAAATCTACCGCAGACTGAGTTAACGGATGTGCTGTAGATTTAATCGTTTCTAATTGTTCTGTTTTTTTAACTTCTTCTGCAAAAGCTACAGGAGTTAACGCCGTTAAAATTGATAGCGTCAATAAATTTTTATGAAATGACATGTCTAAAACTCAGGTTAGCTCATTTTTGATTTTGTTATATTATAACATTACTTATTTTATGCAAGATATTTGTGCATTTCTTACAATTCAATTAGTCTTCTCCACATCCTGCATCTTTTTTGAAATATGAATTATGCCTTTTACGCTTGCTCATACAGTAATTGCATCACCTATTTCAAAACTCACAAAAAGTAAACTTCCTATTGCTGCACTTGCTATTGGTAGCATGGCACCAGATTTATTTCGGCTTTTTTCCAATTCAAATGGCTTAGAATCGCATACTTGGACAGCACTTTTTTATCCAAACTTATTTTTAGGTTTAGCATTTTGCTGTCTTTGGTATGGCTTATTTCGCCCAACTTTATATTCATGTTTATCACTAAAAGATGACCTTAATATTTCAAACTTTTTATATGCTTTAAATTTTTGGGGATTCATCTGCATTTCTTTAACCATTGCTAATGCAACACATATTATTTGGGATGGTTTTACACATTTAGATTCAAGGACTTTAATTTCTTTTCCAATTTTTGAATCTTCAATATCTATATTTAATCGACAATATTCTTATGCTTTTATATTCCAAATATTATCTTCAATTTTACCTTTACCCTTTATTGTATGGATGATTAGTCGATATTATAAAAAACATCATCTATCTAATTTAAAAAGAAAAAATCATCTTCATTTTTTATATCTTTGCTTTTTTATTTCTTTTTGCATTGGCATGATTGGACTGTTTTTTTATGCCCTAAATATTCAACATGAAAGTTGGATAAATCATCAATATTATTTTGTAGGCAGAATGCTGAATAAGTTTAGCCTGAGCTTTCTGCTTTCGTTTAGTTTTTGTTGTGTTATTTATCGATACATTTTTTCTAAGAAGATGGATTAATTTCTAATTTTTAACAGCAAGATTCAATATTTCGAAGCAAAGCAACAGACTTTTGCTATGAGTTGTTGTGACAAAATGTCCAAAAAGAGGCATAATTCAATATTCGAAAGCGGTGCGCTGTTTACGCATTCGCTCGCCTTAAACCATATAGTTGGATTGTTTACGCTATGATGCGAACTCATTACTGCGGTTCTTTAACCGAAGCTCAAATTGACCAAACCGTTACATTATGCGGTTGGGTACATCGTCGCCGTGACCACGGTGGTGTGATTTTCCTAGACATGCGTGACCGTGATGGTGTTGTGCAAGTGGTTATCGATCCAGATACCCCTGAAGCTTTTGCAACTGCTGATAAGGCTCGTTCAGAATTCGTATTAAAAATTACAGGCCGCGTACGTCGTCGTTACGAAGGCACTGAAAATGCAAATATCGTAAGTGGTCAAATTGAAGTATTAGGCAAAGACATTGAAGTTCTTGCTGCTTCTGAAACTCCGCCATTCCCTTTGAATGACGAAAATACAAATATTTCTGAAGAAGTACGTTTGAAATATCGTTTCCTTGATATTCGTCGTCCTGAAATGTTAGATCGTTTACGTTTCCGTTCTAAGCTTACAAACCTTATTCGTAACTATTTCGAAGACAATGGTTTCTTAGATGTTGAAACTCCGATCTTAACTCGTGCGACTCCTGAAGGCGCGCGTGACTATTTAGTTCCAAGTCGTGTTTCTAACGGTAGCTTCTACGCGCTTCCACAATCTCCACAGCTTTTCAAACAGTTGTTGATGGTTGGCGGTATTGATCGTTACTACCAAATTGCTAAATGTTTCCGTGATGAAGACTTACGTGCTGACCGTCAGCCTGAATTCACACAAATCGACGTTGAAACATCGTTCATGAGTGACGATGACATCATGGATTTAATGGAAACTTTAACAGTTAAGATGTTCAAAGAACTTCTAAATGTTGAATTCGACAAATTCCCACGCATGACTTATGCAGATGCAATGCGTGACTATGCGTCTGACAAACCAGATATGCGTATTCCTTTGAAATTGGTTGACGTTGCAGACATGATGCAAGACGTTGAGTTCAAAGTATTTGCAGGCCCTGCTAAAGATCCTAAAGGCCGTATCGTTGCACTTCGCGTTCCAGGTGCAGGCGCTTTACCACGTAGCCAAATTGACGAATATACTAAATTCGTTGGTATCTACGGTGCGAAAGGTTTGGCTTACATTAAAGTTAACGAACTTGAAAAAGGCATTGAAGGTCTTCAATCTCCAATCGTTAAATTCATCGAGCCAATCGTGCTTGATCTATTAAAACGTGTTGGCGCTGAAAATGGCGATATCGTATTCTTTGGTGCAGATAAAGCTAAAGTTGTAAACGATGCAATGGGCGCTTTACGTATTAAAGTTGGTCACGACATGAACATGGCAACATGTGAGTGGGCACCACTTTGGGTTGTTGACTTCCCAATGTTCGAAGAAACTGATGATGGCAAATGGACTTCTGTTCACCATCCATTTACGCTTCCTAAATCTACTGTTGAAGAAGTTAAGAATAACCCAGGTGCAGCATTGTCTGTTGCTTATGACATGGTATTAAATGGTACTGAAATCGGTGGTGGTTCACTTCGTATCTTCAACCTTGAAATGCAAAAAGCAATCTTTGAAGCTTTAGGTATTGGTGAAGAAGAAGCAGAAGAGAAATTCAGCTTCTTATTAAATGCATTGAAATTCGGTGCACCTCCTCACGGTGGTTTGGCATTCGGTCTTGACCGTTTAGTAATGTTGATGACTGGTGCATCTTCAATTCGTGACGTGATTGCATTCCCGAAAACTAAAACTGCGGAATGTCCTTTAACTCAAGCGCCTGCGCCAGTTGAAGCGAATCAATTGCGTGACCTTGGTATTCGTTTACGCGAAAAACCAAAAACTGAAGAAACTAAATAATTTATTTATAAAGTAAAAAAAGCCCTGCAATTGCAGGGCTTTTTTTGTTGCATTGAGTCCACGTAATAACAGTGGCATAATAGACACCACTTTCCACTTAGTTGTGAATATCTCCTATGGCTATGCGTCCTGAAGTTCGTCGTCGTGCAATTGTTTTAATTATTTTTGCTGTTGTACAGTGGCTATTCATGCGTTATATCGTAGATAACCAACTATTCAATTTAACAACATATGACCGTATTGTATTTTTCTCTTTAAGTAGTATTGGCGGCGCATTTGTTATTTTTGTTGGGCTTATTTATATGGTTTTGAAAGGGAATTCAGAGAAGGAATAAAATATAAATGTATTTATTTCTCACCCTTTTTTCAAAATTACCAATAAAGCTCATTCAACAATTTGCGAAAAAAATTGGTATCTTACTTTATAAGTTTAACTCATCTGCAAGAAAGACAACACGAAATAATATTGATATCGCTTTACCTCATTTAAATGAAGCAGATAAAGAAGCATTAGTACTTGCTAGCTTAAAAAGCCAATGTATGACTTATTCCGAATCTATTAAAATTTGGGGATCTAATACTCAATTTTCGCTTAATCAAATTAAAAATGTATATGGTTTTGATATTTTTTTAGAAGCTTTACAAAATCCGAACGGCACACTTGCAGCAGTCCCTCACTTCGGTACTTGGGAAATCATGAATGCATGGGTGAACCAACACACCCCACCTTTTATTATGTATAAGCCAGATAAAAACGAAGAGCTTAATAGATTTGTTTTAAAAGCAAGACAACGCTTAAATGCAACTTTAGTACCTACAGATGAGTCTGGTGTTAGAGCTTTATTTAAACATCTAAAACAAGGTGGTTTTTCTGCAATACTCCCTGATCATGTACCTAAAGAAAGTGGAGGCATTTACTCACCATTCTTTAATGTGAATACCTTAACATCTACGTTATTTTCTAAACTTGCTACGAAAACTCAATGTTCTGTTATTGGCATGTATTGTTTACGTCGTGAAAATTTAGATGGTTTTGATATTTATATAAATGAACTCTCTAACGAGATTTTATCAAAAGATATTCAGGTTTCAGTTGATACTCTCAATAAAGAAATAGAGCAAATGATCTTATCTGCTCCTGAACAATACTTATGGGGTTATAAACGGTTTAGGAAAAGTATAAATTAAGATCATCGGTAATCCGTTAAAACTGGTCTCAGACTATCATTAATAATCAACTTATCATTATATATTAAACATAATGGATGAAAAATTTGCCCAAGGATTGAAGTCCAAGGAAAAGGATATCCTTCATTATCCCCCATGATATTTCCTGGATTTTTTTTCAAGACATCAAAATGCTCATCCAAGCGCAAATGCAGCTCCTGGTACCACAGTTGTGCTAAAGGTGATTTCGGCTTAAAAATATAACTACAATTACCTATTACTAATTGATAGTTTTTTTTCAAATCCTTATTAATTTTTTTTGCAGCTTTTTTATCGAAAAAACTTCTTACATAACCAATGTCTTCTTTTCTAGTCTCAGAATAACCCATTGCAAATTTCTCATGACACTTATTTAATTCTTCAAACAATGTTAACCAACTATTATAATTTGCTTTAATATCTGTATAACCACCACCATGATGATACATAAAATAGCAACGTAAATAGTCTGAACGATGAACTAAGGACAAATATTCATATGCTGGGTGTAATGGAAAATCTTGGAGAATATAATCTTTTAAATTTAAAGGAGTAATTAATTTAACTTCCACACCAGAATGTTTTTGTAAAATTTCTAGTGACCTCTTCCTATTTTCTGATAAATGATTTTCACCAGTCCAAAAGCAATAAATAACTTCTTGAGCACAAGATAAATTTAACTTACCGTCTATTTTCATATCCAAAAAGCGTAAACCATAAAATTTTTCAATAAAATTTTGCTTACATAAAAAAAAACTAAACATTTTACCTACCAGCTTTATCAAATCTTATTCTATAAAAAAAATTGAGTTTTTAATAAAACTCTATAAGCTTCCTTTTAATCTTAAAAAAAAGCTTTTTGACTTTTTCCTTACAAACCAACCTCCTCGATCGTTCTGATTGCAATTGACTAGGCAAAACCCCTGAATCAATCCTGTCCATCTGCATAACAATAGCAGGTATCATTTGATAAACTTTAATGTATTGATTAGCTATAGTTTTATTGAATAGCAACTCATCAATAGTTTCAAACCGCTTATGGTCTCTAACTAAATTTAATAATTTTTTGGCACCATCTAAAGAAACAATATATCCTGCTGTACCTAAATATCTCTGCTTTAACTCCCTCACACATCATAGTTTTTATTATTTACCCTATTAAAGAAGGACATTAAAACAGAATTCTCAAATTTTTCTAATTTAATAAGATCTAACCTTTCCGGAATCCAATAAAAATTCTTTAATAATTTATGTGCATTAACCGATAACACCACATCATATTCATAAATAGTAATATATTTCAATTTATTTTCCATGCAATATATCCATAATGCAATATAGCTTAGAACACATGCCCCTTTTCCATCTGTTAACTTAGTCTCGTCAAAAGATATTTCAAATTTAGCTATTATTTGATTTAAATTAGATATATCCACAGCATCAAAAAAAGAAAAGGAATTGCTCGTGAATTAAACTCTTCTTCAATATGCTTTCATCTCTTTTCAGCCTATTTTAAACTAATAACAAAATTCAAAATATTCTCTACTTAAAATATAATTTAACCTTATAAGGAAATTCCAACATTTTAATACCAAATCTTTTAAATTCTCTTTCAATTTTTTTCAAAAAACTTAATCTGATTTTGTTCTTATTACGCCATTGTAAAGTTGTTTGAAATTTTTGATTATTTGGAAATAAAATACAATCTTGTACACAAATAACCGGATTTATTTGATAAATATTTAAATCACCTTCTCTTCTAAACCAATCAAATATCATCTGATCTATATGATCCTTTCTTTCTTGTTTTCTTATAAAAGCTATTAATTCAACCAATCCTTTTTTAGAAAGAATATAACCACCAGCTCCCATATGAGCATTTTTTAAAATACCTAATGTAAACTTTTTATTTTTATATAAATGTGCAGTTTTATTTTTTAATAATACATTTTCAGTCGTTTTTTCTATTTTTAAAAAATCAACATTTATCCAATCTACTTCATTTAAGAATAAGCCTGCGTTTTCACTTAAATATATATCATCTTCAAAGACTGCTACATACTCTAAATTATCTTCAATAGCCTTAGTCCAAATAGAGAAATGACTCATAAAACAAGACTTTTCATTATCGGTTAAGTTTGAATTATCTAAAGATATATTTAAATTAACTTCTGTATTTTTTAGGGTATTAGGCTCTATTGCATCGAAAAAACTAAAAAATACTTTTTTAGAAAAAAATTCATTTTTAATATGTTCTCTTCTATCGGTAGCACTAACCAAACTAATAACATAACTATGAATTAAGCTCATTTAAACTTACTCTCTATAGCAACAAATTTAAACTTTAATTGAATCAAAATACGTAAGAGCTCATTTTTTATCTTTCCCAAACCTTTTTTCTTAAATGCCATCATTCGCTGTTTTCTTTCTGAAGTTAAATCACTCGGTAGACTTTGCTTGCGATCAGGATATAAATTCATTTCTTGAATACATATGGCTGGCATTAATTGATAAATCGGCATTACCTTTAAATTCAAAAACATTTCAAACATCATTTCATCTAACGGAATTAAGGAATTTCCTTTAACAAAATCAAAGTAAGCTTGAGCTGCTTTCTTTGAAAGAAGATACCCAGCAGTACCTAAATTTTTATATTGCAAAGGTGCAATAAATCTATCCGTACAGTTGATCTCCAACTTTTCTCCTACAATAATTTTTGAAGAAAATGCCTCTAATTTTAAAATATCTACATCTTTAGCAATCCAACCACTTGAATTTAATATTAAATTAGAGTTCTCTCCCAAGTACACATCATCTTCAAAAATTGCCATATAAGGAATATTTTCATCTAACATTTTTTTCCACAATGCTACATGACTCATAAAACAAGCTAGCTCACCAACTGATAAACGGTTTTTCTCATAATTTAACCCTAAATCTTTAGCCAATATTTCAGCTTTATCAGGAGTTAAAGCATCAAAAAAATTAAAAATTACATTCCTTTTTAAAAACTCACTTTCTATATGTTCTCTACGTTTAGTCGCCTTTTGTAAACTAATGACATAATTTTTCATAGGTTATACCTAGTTGAGTTTTTAACTAATTCTTGAGTATTTAAAGAAGCGCTTTTTAAAACTGATCACAAATTTTTGCCATCGTGAAAATGACCAAGTTCCATGCCAATGATGAATAGCATATGTATCATTTGTAATATCGCAATACATTAACTGTTTTACTTTCTGGCTTTTTTCATACGGGTTATATGGATAAAATGTTACAGCGGGAAAAACTGTCAGCAATTCTGGTTTTTTACCATAAACTTCCATCATCACATTTGGCAATGTTTTAAAAATAATAGGCTTCATTTCATCATAATATTTTAGAACTTCACTAAAAAAACTAGCTTGAATCACTCCTCCTATCACAGCACCATTAATATAAGTACCTTTATGATGTTCTGATGCAACAAATACATTAAGTTCCAATAAAGGCTCAAAATTACGAATAACCTCTACATCCGTATCTAAGTAAACCCCTCCATATGTAAATAATGCATGCATACGAACATAATCTGCAGCGAATGCATACATTTTCTGCTGTAATGCATAATCTAGATATGGAATACCTGTAGGTATATTTGTCTCATCCCATTTCATAATTTGCCAATCTGGGAAATATGTTTCCCAAGTAGCCATACACTTTTTCATTAAGGGTGAGTATTCACCTTGACCAAACCAACAAAAATGAAGAATTTTCGGAATTTTTTCACAAACGCTCAAAATAATATCCTTTGATATGGAATAACGTAATAGGTTATTTCCTTTAACGACTTATTTAAAATTAAACTTAGTTACATCCACATATATTTCTCTTTTTTTTGCAAAAGGGAATATGAATAATTGACGTATCCCCAATCTCAATTGAGCCGCAATACGATTAACCTTAAACTTAATTTTTTCTATAAAAGTCAAATTATAATCTACTGAGTTTTTTACAGCTCCAATTACAGATCCTGTATCAATATCTGTCTTAACACCATATTTTTCACATTTATCACTTTGCAATAATGCAGCAGGCTCAATTTGAAATGCTTTAAGCCTATAACAACTATGAATAAACTCATCAGATAAGCCTATTGGACGTTTACTCATCAACTCTAAAAGAATTTTAGCACCCGATGGATATAGGACATATCCTCCTGTTCCGCTACGATCAACATATATTTCAAAAAGATTATATTGATTATTCGCTACTGAATATGCCGATTTTTTGGCTACCATTTTTTTACGACCATGCACTTCTAAATTTACATAATCAATATCAGTTAACCTATCAAGATCATTTATTATATTTTTAAAATTTTCAACTAAAACAGCATCATCTTCTAAAACAATACATGGCTCATTGTGCTCAACAATATAATCCCAGGCTTTTTTGTGACTTAAAAAACATGCTAATTCAGATTGCTTCATTGGGCGCTGACCATTAAATGCCATTCGCTTATAGTCATCTTCAGAAAAATCATGAATTGTGACAGCTGGTAAACGTTCGAATTCCAAGCCTAATTCATTAAATTGATTTCTTTGCTGCTCTAAACGATCAGTCGATTTATCCAAATTAATTAATAAAATTTTCATAAATTATTCAATTTTTATAAGCTTTGAAGTACAAATATTTCATCGCATTGATTTTATTTTGCCAAAGTCGTTTTTGCTTTGGAACAAATCGATCAACTCGTAAACTATCTTTCTTCAATGCTATTGTATTTGCGTCAATATCGCTATCAACACCACTTGGACGTACTATCGCAGGATATATAGATAATCCCAAACCTGTTTTACATGCCCAAGATTGAATCTCTACATCAATAGGTGTATAAATTTCTTTCATTTGCGATAAAAATGACTTAGCACCTTCTTTTGTCCAGACTAAGCCAAGTGCCAAAATTGGGAAATAGTACGCATGTAAAAGTGAATGCTGAGCAAAATCTACAATAGGTTTAGAAAGCTTCCTTTTATTAGCAGCAACATTAATGACTGCCCAATTTACGGTATTTGTTTCCAAATATTGAAAAGTCGAAGCTAGAGTTTCATTAAAATCATCAACAATATCTAAATCATCTTCTAAAATTAATGCATATTCGTGCTCTGATGAAACGAATGTTTTCAAAGCCTTTTTATGACTTAAATAGCATCCAATTTCAGCACCAATTAAATCTCGACCTGTGTATAAATTAGAACGAACTGAGTTATATCCATCAAATGTTTTAACATCTAATTTTCGCCCATCAACAGCTGAAATACGTTCAAACTCAATATTATGCTTTTTTAACTCAGCTGAAGCTTTGGCTAAACGACCTACACTTGAATCTAAATTAATTAAATAAACACCTAATTTCATTGTTTAATTCCAATTAGACCATTATTGCCAAGCATCTTTAATCCACTGCGAAGGTAGTACGTAACGATACCACTTACCACCACCACCATTAATTGCATCGGGTGGATTAATCTCACCATGAAAAATAATGATTTTAACACCCTCAGGTTTTACTGGTGGCTTAAAGAATGCCATTGGAATTTTTTGTAGGCAGTGATATTTATAACTTTTACACCAGCTATCTGGCCAATATGTTTGCTTACCCTCTTTATCCACGTACCAAGATAAATAAGCTTGTTCATTGCGGAATTTTTGACGAATATCATCAAAGTTTTCACGGAAATATGGTAATAAACCAGGAAATGCACCAAGCTTAAAGCGATATACAGAGCTATTTCCTGTAATACGCCAAGGACGTTTCCAATCATGGATAATAAGGAAGTCACCAGGATAAGTAAAAAATTCATCCATATTATCGACAATAACAACATCTAAGTCTAAAAATAAAGCATTCCCTTTTAAACCGTATAAATCTGGCTCAAAAGTTGATAGTTTATTCCAACCACGTTCAGGACTACCTTCAGGCAATGCAAGTGGAGGTATAGGGAAGCATTGAACTTCAGGATTAATCCCTTCTGTTCGGTCTGTCAAACACACCATTTTAAAATCAACAGTCGTGTGACGTTTTACCATATTATATAAACGATTGACGTATTCAGAACCGTATTTAGTTCCCCACTTCATGCACAACACAATGTTTTGATTGTACTGTTCTGATGTAGCTAAAACATCATCATTTTCAGGCAAAGACATGCTTTCTATATCCATCCAAATATTCAGAAACATCATATCATAGTCTTTTCACGATTTTATTTTTGAAATAAGAAAAGCCTGTATCACATACGTTTCTGCATTCTTATAAACACAAAAAAAGGACTCAATTGAGCCCTTTTTTACTTCTGTTTAAACTTATTTTACGTAAGTTAACCAGTGAGCATATTTAGGATCTTTACCTTGAACCGCATCGAAATATGCTTTTTGGATTTGTGTTGTGATTGGTCCACGTACACCTTCACCAATTTGACGATCATCATATTCACGAATTGGAGTAACTTCAGCAGCAGTACCTGTGAAGAATGCCTCATCAGCAATATAGAATTCATCACGCGTAATACGACGCTCAATAACTTCATAACCTAAGTCTTTTGCAATAGTGATAATCGTTTGACGAGTAATACCGTCTAACGCACCACCAGCAATATCAGGCGTATGAATCACACCATCACGCACTAAGAATACGTTTTCGCCTGAACCTTGGCATACATAACCTTGTGGATCAAGAAGCATTGCTTCATCATAACCAGAATGAGCCACTTCTTGATGAGCAAGAATAGATAATGTGTAGTTACCAGAAGCCTTTGCCTTACACATTGTCACGTTAGGGTGATGATGCGTGAAAGATGAAGTCTTAACACGAATACCCTTCGCCATTGCTTCTTCACCAAGGTAAGCACCCCAGCTCCACGCTGCTACAACTGCATGAATTGTATTATCAGTTGCAGCAATACCTAACTTTTCTGAACCAATAAAAATAATTGGACGTAAATAGCAAGATGCTAATTTATTCTCACGAACAACATCGATTTGCGCTTGTTCTAATGCAGCATGATCAAATGGAACATTCATTTGATAAATTTTTGCTGAGTTCAATAAACGCTTAGTGTGTTCTTTTAAACGGAAAATAGCCGTTCCATTCGGAGTTTCATAGGCACGGACACCTTCAAACACACCCATGCTGTAATGCAATGTATGTGTTAATACGTGAGTTTTTGCCTCACGCCAGTCAACCAATTGTCCATCTTGCCAAATAAAACCATCACGATCAGCCAAATTCATGACACACACTCCAAATTTTTATACACAGTCATTTTTATCCAAAGCCATATTTGCTGTTGGATCTATTAATCTTTGCCACAGTTTGCAAACGACCTTACGGGTATCAAGCCAGTCCGCAGCATTTACTTGCATGGATTGATTTGCAAGGGCTAAACGGTGACTCTCGGCGCGTTCACTTAAGTAAGCTTGAATCAATGCTGTCGCATCGTCACTGGATAAGTAACTTGTTTTTGCGGCATCCTCAAGGATTCGTACGTTGTCGGAGTAATGGGCGAGATCTGGATTCGACCCACTCCATGCCAATACTGCATACTGTGCCATAAATTCAATATCAACGATACCACCCGCATCCTGTTTTAAATGAAAAATTCCATCTTTTTTCTGATCAGCAGATGATCCAAGATGATCTTTCATTTTTTCCCGCATTTTCAAAACTTCAGCACGAACATTCTCTTCATTTCGTACACGAGTCAAAATATCACAGCGTAATAATTCAAATTTTTCTCGTAAACTCGATTCACCTGCAATTGTACGGGCGCGTACCAATGCCTGATGCTCCCAAACCCATGCACTTTTATTTTGGTATTGTTCAAATGCTTTTAAGCTTGTCACAAGAAGACCTGCCTCACCCGATGGACGTAAGCGAGTATCAACTTCATAAACTCGACCATCTAAAGTTTGTGTGGTCATAAGCGACATAAACTTTTGTGCAACCCGCATGGCAAATTCAAAGCCACTAATTTGCTTTTGACCATCTGTATCGGCTTGCTCATCCATATAATGAATAAAGACTAAATCTAAGTCGGAGCCATAACCCAGCTCAATTCCGCCTACTTTTCCATAACCAATCACAGCAAATGCAAGTTGATCTAAAGAACAACGCTGCCCATCTAAACATAATGGATAACCATGTTTTTTCGCTGTAATTTGATAAGCCAAATGTAAGGCTGCATTGACTGAAACTTCTGCGATATCAGTTAAGGCATCAGATACTTTCATTAAAGGACTTTCAGCAAGTACATCACTTGCTGCAACAGTCAGTACATTCGACTTTTTAAATAAACGTAGCACACGCATTTGATCTTCAACTTGATCAATTTCAATGCGCAATAATTGCTGTCGTAAAGAATCTTCTAAATCCTTACGTTTTGGCAACTCAAAATCCATCGATAAAAACTCATCGAGAAGTACAGGGTAATGCGTAAGTTCTTCGCAAATCCAAGGACTTACTGTTGCCATTTTTACCAATCGTTGCAGCGCACCTTTACTTTCTATAAGCATCACCAAATACACCGTACGGCGCATAACAGACTCAACCAAAGGCATCAAACGAACCAAAGCAATTTGCGGCTTATCTGATTGTAAAATAGCCTCTATAAGATGTGGCCAAAATGTTTTTAAACGCTGTACCGCTTTTGCAGGTAGTTTTTTAAGTGCGTGCCCATGCCAAAACTCATGGACTAAATTTTTCGCACTATCATCTAAAACTTCATCTAATTGTTTTTCAATTTGAGAAAAACTATCTACTAGTGGATCTGCTTCTTTTTCTTTAATTAAATGTTCAAATTGATAAATTACCTTTTCACGCTTTTTATTCAGAACTTCAAGAAATGCCTCCCAAGATGCATAACCCAACGTTTCAATCATTCGATTGCGTTGATCTGGTTCTGTCGGCAAAGACTGAGTTTGTTGATCATCTAAAGCTTGAATTGCATGTTCAACACGCCGTAAGAATAAATATGCATCCTCAAGCTCTTCAACAACTCTAGGCTCAAGTAAACCCACCTCACCTAAATGATGTAAGCTGACTAAACATTGACGGTCTTGTAGTTCAAGTTTTGATCCACCATAAATAAGCTGAAAAACTTGCACAATAAATTCGACTTCGCGAATACCACCAGCACCCAACTTAATATCATCTTCAATATTACGACGCTGAACTTCTCGCTCAATCATCGCTTTCATTTCACGCATAGCTTCAAAAGCAGTGTAATCGACATACTTTCTGAACACGAATGGTCGTGTCATCGCAAGTAATTCATCACCATCTTTTCCGCCAGTTACAACACGAGCCTTAATCCAAGCATAACGCTCCCACTCACGACCATGTTGACTTAAATATTTCTCTAAAGCAGCGTGACTAATTGCTAATGCTGAGCCATCACCCCATGGGCGTAACCGCATATCTACTCGGAATACAAAACCATCTGCCGTAATATGATCGAGCAAATAAATTAATTTCTGCCCCCATAAAATACAAAACTGTTGAGCATCAATACACTTACGACCATTGGTTTCACCTTGCTCATCAAAAGCAAATATAAGATCTATATCACTCGATAAATTCAGTTCTTGCGCACCATGCTTCCCCATTGCAATCACAATAAGATCTTGTACTTTCCCACCATAACCAATGGGTTCACCATGTTTTGCAACCAGTGCTGTTCGAGCAAAATTTTTCGCCACACACACAGCTAAATCGGCAAAGTCAGATAATTCTTGAGTTAATTGTTTTACATTAGTCAATTGATTTGCATCTTGCCAAATCCAGCGAAACATTAAGCGAGCACGTAAAATACGAAGTTCACGCATCCACTGATTTTCATCTGTGATGTCATTTAATGTGTCATCGACAATTTTTGTAATCTGTGCGCGACTTAAAGGCTTTAAAAATTCATCTGAAATATAATCTTTTTCTATTCGTTCTTTATGCTTTTCTAAAACAAGCTCAGCATACTGACTTGCGCGTAATGTTTTATGCAATTGTTCCGAGTTCATTCCCAAACCTAAAGCCTTATATTTTTCTTAGTTATAGCAGTACTTGTAGTAAATTTGGAAAATAATTAATTAGAAATTTGTCTTTATTATTTTAATTTTTATGCCGCTAAAACCGTATTTTTATTTTTGGGTAAAGATACTTTAAATGTTGTTCCAACACCTTCTTTAGACGACACAGAAATTGCCCCATGATTTAGATCTACAAAACGCTTACACAGTACCAAACCTAAACCCATTCCCTTTTCACCAGAAGTACCACGAATACTGACCATCAGGTTAGGGTTAAACAAATTATCCATTTGTTTTGCGTTCATTCCAAGCCCAATATCTTTAACATAAATATGAACATATTGTTCATCTTCATCTGCACTAATAATTACTTTACCTCGACCATCTGTATAACTAAACTTTAAAGCATTCGATACTAAGTTTTGGATAACTGAAGTCACCATATTAATATCTGCATATACTTTTAAATGCGGCGATACCTGACTAATAATTTCAATATTTTTCGTTGCTGCTAAACTTGCTAAAACATTTTGTACAATGCTTGTTAATTGCGTTAAATCAAAACAAATTGGGTGATAAACAAAACGACCTCCTTCTGCCATTGCCCAATGTAACAAGCTTTCTAATAAGTTATAGGTAGACTGAGATGTTTCAAATAAATATTCTGCAATATCCCGAATACCCTGTTCATCTAAAGTTTCTTGCTCATGTGCTAACACATCTGAAAAGCCCATTAACCCATGAAATGGTGCTCTTAAATCATGTGCAATAATTTGAAAAAATTTAGTTTTACTGGCATTCAATGCAGACTGTTGTTCACATATTTCTTTTAATTCTGCATTCTCAAGACGCAACTTAATAATATTCACTAGGCTTTGTACGAACTCTAAAACAACTTCTAATTGTTTATTATCAATCAAATCTGTTCGTTCATCATATAAAACCACATGACCTATAGATCTGCCTTCATGCTTTAAACTCATCGTTACAAAGCGCTTGTGTTCCACGCCCCGTTCCAGAATATAGTCTGATACTTTTTCATAGTTAGGATGATTTACATCTATATAAGCATGGTCTAAAAAAAAGTACTCATACTCTTCATGTGGCTGTGCCAAAAATGCATGACAACGACCTTCTGACTCAAGCCATCCATAAGGCTCATCTTTAAAAACAAGAATACCGCAGTCCATTTGCAACATACCGCATGCAAATTTCAAAAATTTAACAATTTGATTTTCTTGAGACAAAATACCTAATAGTAAAGATAAACGGCATGCACCAAGCTGTTCTGTTTCTTCGCCTACGTCTAATAATTCTAATTTCATTTAGGTCTCATTGTTGTTATCTTTAGCTTGCTAAAGCTTTTAAATACAAAATATTACATAAAACATAATTTTTCCACTATTTTCTCAACAAACCATTAAATAAATCATAATTAAACCAATAAATTATGTAATTTCATCTTTTAAATATCGATTTTTCAAATGTAACTCAACCCTTAAAAATAATAACCTTTGTCTATAATTCCAATGTGATCTAAAAATAATTTACTTCACTTAATTTTAGTAAAAAAACGAATAACTTAGAAATATTTTCAACTTACAACACTAAAAGCTTTGCATATTCGCAAAATGCTAGTTTTTTGTTCAAAATAGACAATAAATGAATAAAAAATACACTGATAATACATCTGTACTCAGGATATGCAATGCTCATCCAAAGTCAATTGGCAAGCGGTGAAGCAATTCCATTAGGTTCAGACATTCAAAATATGGATGGAGAAAACATTGGAATGGCAGGACAAAATGGTCAAATTTACTTAAGAGCTAGCGAAGTTTCAGGAAAAGTGTCTGTTATTTGGGGGAGTGACTCTCTCGATCGTTGCATCATTAATTATGAAATTCCACAGGATCAAATAGGCAAGCCACTTGTTCGCCTAAATGAAATTTGCAAAATTGAGAACTAGATCATGAAAATATTTTTTAAAGTTTTCCTAGTCGTAGCAGCACTTATCATCATGAATACATCACATGCTCGCTGTACTCGTACTGGAAGTCTTAACGCTGCAGATAGTTATGCAACACCCATTGAATTTGGTAACTCAAATTTAGACTCTGCCTATTTACAACCTGTCGGAAGTGTTCTAGCTCATACTGTCGTGCAACCTTGGCATCGATCGCTTACAGCATCATCTGTCATCTGGACTTGCGATGCTGCTGACTTACCCAACATCTACTTCCTTGTTGCAACCAATGGAGATGAACCTTTTGGCGGACACGTTGACATTGGTACAGCAGATGGTCTAAACGGTGTATATGCAACTTGGTGGCAATATATTGGACTTAAACAATCTATGGATGGCGTTGTATTCTCACGTTATTGGAAACGATTAGACATCAAAAACTATGCTGTTGCAGCAAATGGTCAAATTCAAATTCGTCTTATGGATATTCCGCCACTTGAAGCTACTTTATACAAAGTAAGCTCACTACCCTCTTTTAGTCGTGGATCATTTTGTCATAAAAATATGATTTCGGATGGTACATATAAAAGTGGTACTAAAGTTGGCACAACTCTAAAAATTTCATGTAACCAACCAAGTGCATACATTCAACTTGGTGGAAACAGTAATGTAAGCTTCCCATGGACACCAGATAAAGAGGGGGCAGACTCAAATACAAGCTACCACTTTTTCTCCGCCTATGGCATCGCTTATGGCTTAAATACGAGTTCTTCAAATTTATCACGTGCTCAATCATGTGTAGCTCGAAATGCAACACCTACTGTTAACTTCCCTGCTATTGCAGCCACACAATTAAGAGCTGGCGCAACATCTGAAGCTAATTTTAATGTTGAAGTAGAATGTAGTAATACGGCAAATTCTGGTACTGCTAGTAATCAAGTTGCTATTGGCTTTCAGCCATCTTCTGCAGCATACGCCAATGCTCAAAAGCTCAACTTAATTAATGCAAATGGATCTAGTGAATATCTAATTTCAGATGATTACACCAACCCGCAATCTGCAAAAGGTGTAGGAGTTAAAATCCAAAATAGTAGCACTGGCACAAATATGCTATTTTTAAATCAATATGCAATTAGTGGTGGTGGAGCATCTGCTGGGTGGTACCCTGTTTTAGAAGGAAATTCTGGTCCTTCAGGCTCCCAACAAGCAGGATACACTTCCTATTTACAACAATATCGTGCAATTTTAACGAAAATACCTACGCTTGATCCAATGCCAGGTAAAGTTAAAGCAACGGCTACTGTGGTTGTGAAAGTACAGTGAAAAAAATATTTAAAAATATACCGCTATTCCTATGTGCTTTTTTTAGTATAAATATAAGCTATGCGGGAATTTTGGCATCATCTACACGTGTGGTTTATTCTCAAACCGACACAGAAAAAAGCTTAATGCTAGTGAATACCAACGAGTATCCTGTGCTTACACAAGTCTGGATTGATAATGGGCAAATGGACTCTGAATTCCAAGACACTCCATTTGCTGTCTTGCCAGGTGTTTTTAAATTATCCCCTAGAGAAACCAAGGGTATTCGTATCATTTATAACGGGATGCCATTGGCTTCCGATCGTGAATCACTTTACTGGCTAAATTTATATGAAATTCCTGCCATAAAGAAAGATAACTTAGCTCAAGAATATTTAAATTTAGCTATGAATACGCAGATGAAGATTTTTTATCGACCTAAAAATCTTCCATCTTTTACGCTTAATGAATTACAAAAGAAAATCCAATATGAACTCATTTCATCGGATCATAAGGTTGAATTAAAGCTTAAAAACCCAACCCCCTACTATCTAAATTTTGCCAATATCAAAATTTCGAATGCTCAATTTAATTCAGACATTCAACATCAAGACGATAATATTTTACCGCCTTTTTCTGAAAAAACTTATTCGTTAACCAATCCTAATTTCCAAAAAAAATCACCCGATCTTTTGGAGTACACGCTCATTGATGATACAGGGAAATCATATCCTTATAGCTATCAATTCAAGTGAGTTTAATTATCTAGATTGAAATCATTTTCAGTCAATTTTTCAATATTTAAGTCACGCCAGCGCATTGGACTATAACCCGTCCAATTTTTAAATACACGATTAAAAGACGTTTGCTCTTGATATTCCAACAAACTCGCAATTTCTACAATAGTTATATCTGGATTTAATAAATATTGTTTTGCTAATATTAAACGAGCCTTATTTTACAGGTCTTTAAAGCGCACACCATGCTCTTTCAAAGTCATTTGTAAAACACGTGTACTCATATTTAAATATCCAGCAACAACACTAATTTGCGGCTCTTGAGCATTAATTGATTTAATAATAGCTTGATGTACATTTTCTAAAAACTTTGTATGTTTAGGCATGTTATTAAACATTTGATCTGCTGGTTTTTTTAGAATGTGCAGTAACATTGGGTCTTCCGTACTCAAGTCGGCATCAAAAACATTCACGGGTATTTGAAATAATGTCCGTTCAGTATCAAAACTCACAGGGCAATTAAAGTATTTTTCATATAACTTCGTGTTTTTGGGTTGGCTTTGTTGCATAAAGGCTTGAAAGGCTGAGCTCCCCTAGGTGAGCCAAATTTAAGAGACAACTTGGGTATGAGGACGACCTAATTCTGTGAATTTATTCAAGACTGCCATGCGTGCGTGGATCTCATTCACCTGACTAGGAAAACTCCTTGCTGTTAATTTATCGCCTAATAATTTGATGCAATGCATCTTCGTTTCAACCAAACTCCGACGGTGATAACCAGACCACTTTTTCCAAAGCGATCTACCTAGACGTTTGACTGTCTTTAATAACTCGTTCCGCTCGATAGACCTCGCTTGCTGATCTTTCCAAGGCTTTGCATTTTTCCTCGGTGGAATGATCGCATGTGCATCTCGATCTAAAATGACTTGTCGGCAATGCTTTGTGTCATAAGCACCATCTGTATAAACAGAATCAATTTTCTCATCCAAGGGAATTTGAGAAAGTAAATCTTCAAGTACTTGAGAATCACCAACATCATTTGTAGTGAGCTGTACAGCACGTATTTGAAGAGTTTTAGCATCTATAGCAATATGCAGCTTACGCCATTGACGACGATATTCAGCCCCATGTTTCTTGCATTTCCATTCACCTTCACCTAGAAACTTCAAACCAGTAGAGTCTACGAGTAGATGCAGACCATCACTACTTTTTTCATAGCTAATCGCAATATCAATATGTTTTTGTCTTCTGCAAAGCGTAGTGTAATCCGGCGCTGTCCAATCTAATCCAGAGAGTTTAATCAGACTTTGAACAAAACCTGTGACCATACGTAAAGAGAGTCGAAATAGAGATTTGATCATTAAGCAGCATTGAATCGCTGTATCGGAGTAGGTCTGATTTCGACCTTGCTTGCCTTGTGATTGTGCATACCACTGGGTCTTTGGATCAAACCAAATGGAAATATTACCCCGGTTGATTAAGGCTCGATTATAGGATGACCAATTGGTTGTACGATAGATTTTAGGGGCAGGTTTATTCATTTTGAAATTATATTGCTGAATAAGCCTTCCATGCTAGGTTTGTGCAACAAAGCC
>NZ_JCAKNA010000028.1:0-29348 GCF_059515885.1 Acinetobacter sp. FY683
AAGTATTGAAGTATTGAAGTATTGAAGTATTGAAGTATTGAAGTATTGAAGTATTGAAGTATTGAAGTATTGAAGTATTGAAGTATTGAAGTATTGAAGTATTGAAGTATTGAAGTATTGAAGTATTGAAGTATTTTTCGAACGCTTTATATCTTGTCAAATTTCAGGCATAAAAAAAACCGCTTAATGCGGTATCTTTTATTTCGACCAACTTAAAGTTGGTCGGAGCAGTAGGATTCGAACCTACGACCCCCTGGTCCCAAACCAGGTGCACTACCAGGCTGTGCTATGCTCCGAATTGGGGTGAATGAAGGGGCTCGAACCCTCGACAACCGGAATCACAATCCGGGGCTCTACCAACTGAGCTACAATCACCATTACAACAAGCTTTCAGATTCTACAATCAAACGAACCAAATGGCGCGCCTGACAGGATTCGAACCTGTGACCATCCGCTTAGAAGGCGGATGCTCTATCCAACTGAGCTACAGGCGCATTACCGCTGATATAAAATATCAAGCTTCTTTGCCTTGAAGAATTGGTCGGAGCAGTAGGATTCGAACCTACGACCCCCTGGTCCCAAACCAGGTGCACTACCAGGCTGTGCTATGCTCCGATTCATCTCAGCTTGTATCAAACATGTCGTTCGGTACGGTGTGCATTCTAGGCGTGACGCTCTGTAACGTCAACACCTATATTTAAAAAAATTCAAAAAAATGCTTCAACCGTTTATTTATCAAGCATTTTAGATATTTTTCAATCAATTTTGAGCTTTTAATGCTGCACTAAAGATCAACATTCGATCTAAAGGTAGTTTTGCACGTGTTGCTAAAGCAGAATCAACAAAGATTTCTTGATGCTTTTTTTGTAATACTTCTAAAATTCCATCTAATTCATTCATTGCCATCCATGGACAATGCGCACAAGAGCGACAAGTTGCCCCCTCTCCTGCTGTTGGCGCTTCAATAAGTATCTTATTTGGAACTGCTTGTTGCATTTTGTAGAAAATCCCACGGTCAGTTGCAACAATCAATCTTTCATGCGGCAGTATCTCTGCTGCCTTAATAAGCTGAGATGTACTTCCTACAGCATCTGCTATATCAATAACAGACTCAGGCGACTCAGGGTGCACCAAAACAGCAGCATCTGGGTACAAAGCTTTCATCTGTTCGATACCACGTGCTCGAAATTCTTCATGTACAATGCATGAACCATCCCACAGCAACATATCAGCGCCTGTTTTCTTTTGAATATATCGTCCTAAATGCTGATCTGGCGCCCAAATAATCTTTTCACCCAAACTATCTAAATGTTCAATAATCTCTACCGCACAACTTGATGTAACAACCCAATCGGCTCGCGCTTTTACAGCAGCAGAAGTATTCGCATATACCACAACCGTATAATCAGGGTGTTCATCGCAAAATTTAGTAAACTCATCTACTGGACAGCCCAAATCCAGAGAGCATGTTGCTTCAAGTGTTGGCATAAGTACTGTTTTTTCAGGAGATAAAATTTTAGATGTCTCCCCCATAAATTTAACCCCTGCAACTACTAATGTTTTTGCAGGATGATCTCGACCAAAACGTGCCATTTCCAATGAGTCTGAAACACACCCCCCAGTAAGCTCTGCTAATTCTTGCACTTCAGGATCACAGTAATAATGCGCAACCAATACCGCATTTTGCTTTTCTAACTCTGCTTTTATTTGGGTAAATTTTTCTTGTTTAACATCATCTGCTAAATAAGAATCTTTAGATTCACCTAAGCGATCTAAATGCGCCTGCACAATAGATTTAGCATCATTGGCAATTAAGTTGGTCGCATTATTCATAACAACGTCTTCTCTATCCTTATGGCTTACACGAAGTAAGCGATCCTAACATCTAGTCAATTTTTATTTTTTGACCAGTAAGTAAAAAGTAATGCTTATAAAAAAGCCTCACAACGGAGGCTTTTTAAAATTAAGTTTTATGAACGATAATCCGCATTAATTTTGACATAGTCATAAGATAAGTCACAGGTATATACCGTATCTTTCTCTTGACCCCGACCTAAGTCAACTCGAATCGTCATTTCTGTCTGAGACATAACACGTGCACCCGCCTCTTCCGTATAGTCTTCAGCAGCCCCGCCATCTTTACAGATTTGTACATCATCTAACCAAACTTGAATTTTTTCAACATTTAAATTTGGTACACCAGCATAACCAATTGCAGCTAAAATACGCCCCCAGTTTGGATCTGATGCGAAAATTGCAGTTTTAACAAGTGGTGAATGAGCAATGCTATATGCAATATCACAACATTCTTGGGTATTTTCACCACCTTCAACGGCAACAGTAATAAATTTAGTTGCACCCTCGCCATCACGTACAATCAGCTGTGCTAAACGCTTCATGACACGTGTAAGTACTTCAAGAACTATTGCATAACGAGTATCTGTAGCTGATGTAATTTCCGCACCACCTGCTTGACCTGTTGCAACAAAAATACATGAGTCATTTGTTGAGGTATCGCCATCTACAGTAATACGGTTGAAAGAAACATTAACTGTTTCATTTAAAAGTTGCTGTACCAATTCACGACTAATAGGTGCATCTGTTGCGACATAGCTCAACATAGTTGCCATATTCGGGCGAATCATACCCGCACCTTTTGAAATACCTGTCATGGTATAAGTCACACCATCAAGCTCAAACTGCTCAGATGCGCCTTTAGGTGTTGTATCTGTAGTCATAATGCCTGTTGCAGCATCTAACCAAGAATTTTCATTCAAACTATCTAGAGCAGGTTGCAAACCATTTACCAATCGATCGATTGGAAGCTGCTCACCAATAACACCAGTAGAAAATGGCAGTACTTCAGATGCAGACACACCTGTAAGTTCTGCTAACTTAGCACACGTTTTTTCAGCATTCGCCATACCTGTTTTACCTGTACCCGCATTGGCATTTCCTGTATTAACAATAAGATAACGAGGGTTGGTAATTTTAAGATGCGCTTTAGAAATATGAACAGGTGCTGCACAAAATGCATTTTGTGTAAAAACACCTGCAACATTTGAACCTTCTGCAAATTCAAAAATAACAAGGTCACGTCGGTTTTGGTAACGCACATATGCTTCAGCCGAACCAATTTTTACACCTTTCACCGCATGCATTTGCGGCATAGATACGTCACCTACAGCCATTTTAAAACTTCCAATTTAGTTTTATATAGAAAACCACAGCTTAGTAGAAATTTATCGAAAAATCGAGCAAAAGCACCTGTAGAATGTAACTTTATTCTGTTTTCTATCAATAAAAAAAACCAGCACAAAAGCTGGTTTTAAATTTTTAGTATTTGGAATTATTGCGCAGCCAATAAAGCCTTTTTCGCATTTTTTTGACTTTCTTCAGATAAAGCAGGATTTGACGCCACAATTCGATCTACGGTTGCAGATGTTGCAGGTGCAATAGCTTCTGTTTGAATTAATACAGGTCGTTCATTTGGATTATCTACACTATATTGAATTCCAGTACGGGGACTCACCACCATCACTTTTCCATTTACAACTTGCGCTTGTGTTATCTGTTGTGTCGTATTTGCAAATGAAAGTGCTGGAGCTGCTAATAAAGCAATCATTAATGTTTTTAATACTTTTTTCACTGGACACCCAATATCTAAATTTAATCTGCAATTAAATATCACTTAATGAGCAGAACATCAATTACTAATCGAGATTACTCATTTAATTTCATGTGATACATAAGAAAAAAAAGCAGAACAATTTGTTCTGCTTTTTTTCACTTAGGCTGAATAAAAACTAAATTTTACCGTGACACTGCTTGTACTTCATGCCTGAACCACATGGGCATGGGGCATTACGACTTGCAGGCGCAACAACCTCTTGACTTTCAACAGGAGCTGTTTCAGTTTCTAATGCCGTGAAATCAAACTCAGCCACATCAGAATGAGAAAGGTTTAATTTCATTGCTTCAGCTTGCGCTTGTTGCTGTGCTTCCAAAGCTGCTAACTCTTCAGCTGTTGGCACATGAACTCTAGACAAGTCCATTACAACATCAGATTTAATAACACCCAACATATTTACAAATAAGTTAAATGCTTCTTTTTTGTATTCTTGTTCAGGATTTTTTTGCGCATATCCACGTAAGTGAATACCTTGACGTAAATAATCCATTGCAGCCAAATGATCTTTCCAATGACGATCTAATGAACCCAACATAAAGTGGCGTTCAAGCATTGCAGCAGATTCATCACCCATTTGCTCACGACGGCTACGGTAGCGTTGTAAAATTTCATCGTAAATACGTTCAACTAAAGCTTCTTCATCTAAACGACGATCTTCTTCAAGCCAACGAGAAACTTCCAATTCAACACCAAAATCTTCACGTAATGCAACTTCCAAACCTGGAATATCCCACTGATCATGAATAGACTCAGGTGGAATATAGTTTGCAATTAAACCTTTCACAACTTCTTGATGCATTTCTTCAACATATTCTTGAAGTGTGCTTTCAGCTAAAATTTCATCACGCTGTGAGTAAATAATTTTACGTTGCTCATTATTTACATCATCGTATTTCAATAAGTTTTTACGAATATCGAAGTTACGTGCCTCTACTTTGCGTTGAGCATTTTCAATAGAACGAGAAACCATTTTATGTTCAATTGCTTCATCTTCTTTAAGACCCATTGCACGCATCATGCCGACAATACGGTCACCTGCGAAAATACGCATCAAGTCATCTTCAAGAGATAAATAGAAACGAGAAACACCTGGGTCACCTTGACGACCTGCACGACCACGCAATTGGTTATCAATACGACGAGATTCATGGCGTTCTGAACCAATAATGTGTAAACCACCCGATGCAAGTACAGCATCATGGCTTTTTTCCCATTCTGCTTTTAAACGAGCTTCATCTTCAGCTGTCGGATTTTCAATTTTGGCAAGTAGTGCTTTCCAGTTACCGCCCAAAAGAATATCCGTACCACGACCAGCCATATTTGTTGCAATTGTTACTGCACGCGGAGCACCTGCTTGCGCAATAATATCTGCTTCACGCTCATGTTGTTTTGCATTAAGTACTTCGTGTGCAACACCTGCTTCGCGCAACTTATCAGATAAAATTTCAGATGCTTCAATAGTTGCTGTACCAATCAAAATTGGTGCAACGCCCGCTTCATGAACACGTTGAATCTCTTGAATAATTGCAGAATATTTACCATTACGGTTTAAATAAATTAAATCGTTTTCATCCTTACGAACCATTGGACGATGCGTAGGAATAAGCACAACATCTAAACCATAAATTTCTTTCATTTCCGCAGCTTCTGTATCTGCTGTACCTGTCATACCAGATAATTTTTTATATAAACGGAAATAGTTTTGGAATGTTGTTGTTGCTAAAGTTTGGTTTTCAGGTTGAATTTCCAAACCTTCTTTCGCTTCTACTGCTTGGTGTAAACCTTCAGACCAACGACGGCCCGGCATAGTACGACCTGTATTTTCATCAACAATAATAACTTCACCATCATTAATAATATAGTGAACATTACGTTGATATAAATAATGTGCGCGAATTGCAGCAGTGACATGGTGTACAAGATTTAAGTTTGCAGAAGAATACAAGCTCTCGCCTTCTGCCAACAAGCCCATTGCAATAAGTTCACTTTCTACTGTTTCAAAACCAATTTCAGTCATTTCAACTGAACGTTGTTTTTCATCAATCCAGAAATGACCACCATCTGCAACTTTTTCTTCTTTTTGTGCATGTAACTTAGGTGGAATCGCATTAATAGCTGCATAAAGCTGTGAAGAGTCTTCACTTTGACCCGAAATGATCAGAGGAGTACGCGCTTCATCAATTAAGATTGAGTCAACTTCATCGATAATTGCATAAATTAAACCACGCTGTTTCTTTTCACCTAAAGAAAACACCATGTTGTCACGTAGGTAATCGAAACCAAATTCATTATTTGTCCCGTAGGTAATATCTGCTTTATATGCTTCAGATTTTTCCATTGGATCTTGCATTGAGTAAATCACACCAATGCTTAAACCCAAGAATTCAAATAATGGACGGTTTAACTCAGCATCACGTTGTGCCAAGTAATCATTCACAGTAATTACATGAACACCTTGACCACTAATTGCATTTAAATAGCAGGCAAGCGTCCCCATAAGTGTTTTACCTTCACCAGTACGCATTTCTGCAATTTTACCTTCATGAAGTGTAATACCACCTACAATCTGAACATCATAATGACGCATCCCCATAATACGTTTTGCCGCTTCACGGCAAACTGCAAATGCTTCTGGTAAAAGCTTATCTAAACTTTCACCTTTATTATAACGTTGTTTAAATTCTTCGGTTTTTGCAGATAAGTCCGCATCACTTAAAGCTGATATCGTCGGCTCGAGCGCATTAACTTTTTCAACAATTTTGCGCATGCGTTTAAGTTCGCGCTCATTTTTAGTACCGAAGATTCCTCCGATTAGACTTGCCAACATGAATAGACTCTCTAAATCTTGCTTATCAAAATAAGTTTTTCTTAGTCGTTATTATGGTGCTAGAAATTTGAAGTACAAGGGTTTTGCACAAAACCAATATAAAAATAATCTTCTCTTTGCTAAACACTGAAACCTAAGGGGAAATAATGTATCAAATTTTAATCTTTCTATATATAGATAAGTCTTGATTTTATCGGTTGTTTTTTATTTATAGATGGACTTATATATTCAATAAAAAGATAAACAACACACAAAAATATATTTTATTTTGCTAAAGAATTCATCCATATTATTTTTCAACGAATAAAACATTAAATATACCGAGGAAAAAATGAGTTTACGTTTAGGCGATATCGCACCGAATTTCACACAAGATTCTAGCTTAGGGCAAATTAACTTTTATGACTTTTTAGGCGATAGTTGGGGGATTTTATTCTCTCATCCTGCCGATTACACACCCGTTTGCACAACAGAGCTTGGTTTTACAGCAAAACTCAAAGATGAGTTTTCAAAACGTGATGTAAAAGCCATTGCTTTATCAGTAGATTCTGTTGAATCACATTATGGTTGGATTCAAGATATTAATGAAACTCAGAATACCACTGTAAACTTTCCAATTATTGCCGACCAAGACCGCAAGGTTTCTACGCTTTATGATTTCATTCATCCTAATGCAAGTGAAACACTAACAGTACGCTCTTTAGTCATTATTGATCCAAATAAGAAAGTACGTTTAATTATTACTTACCCTGCTTCAACGGGTCGTAATTTTAATGAAATCTTACGTGTGGTTGATTCTTTACAACTGACCGACTACCATAAAGTGGCAACACCCGCAAACTGGCAACAAGGTGATGATGTTGTTATTGTACCCTCATTAAAAGATGAAGCTGAAATTCAACAGCGGTTTCCTAAAGGCTATACCGCAATAAAACCCTATTTACGCTTAACAGCCCAACCTGAATAATAACTAAAACTTTATCTTATAAACTTTCTTTGACGAGCCTAAGTTTCTAAGATTTTTAAAACCTGTATGATCACAGGTTTTTTTATTCCTTATTTTTCAGCTAGACTCTTTTAGTCACTTTTTAAATTATTTTTAATTCTATTCACGACTATTAATTATTAATACAACTATGAAAATTTTACATCTTCTTGCTTGTCTCATTTTAAATGTATCACTCTCTGGATGTATTACAAGTTCAACTCTTGCTACTAGTTCACGCCCAACAACGTGGGGAATGCAAATTAATCAGGCAAATAATTTTTATCAAATTAGCAACCATATCTATAGAAGTGAGCAACCCAATACCACCTTAATTACAGACCTTCAAAAACATAATATTCAGGTTGTCATTAACTTAAGAACTCGAAATGAAGATGCTAAAGTATTAAAAAACCAAAATTTAACATTGGTTCAAATTCCAATAAACACATGGTCAATGAATCGTGAAGACATATTAAAAGTAATGCAAGCAATTCAAAAAGCTCAAGAAAAAGACCAAAATGTATTAATTCATTGCTATCACGGTTAAGATCGTACGGGTGCATCTATTGCAATGTATCGCATTATTTTTGAAAACTGGACAACAAAAGAAGCTTTAAGAGAGATGAAATATGGCGGATATGGTTTTCATCCTATTTGGGTCAATATTGAAAAAATATTTAGCCCTAAAAATATAAAATGGATTCGACAACAACTATCGAACCCATCTTAATTAATGCACGCTGATGTATTGAATTAGTTACGTTTATCCAAAGGTACCCAATCAATCACCCAAGCAGACTTCATGCCTAAACTTGCATCTGCTGCAATCTTCTTACGTGTAGAGTCGGCTGTTTCACGATCTTTCGATGGCCCAACCATAATACGAATCCCTTTGGATGTTGGACTCTTTGTTACTTTATAGCCTTTTGCTCGAAGTTTTGCAGAAACCGCATCTGCATTTGCCTCATTTACAGCAAGCGCAACTTGTACCATCCATTGTTTATCACCATTTTCAAGTAAATCACGTGCTTTTTCAGCTTCAGCTTTTTTCTTAGCATCTGCCTGACGTTTTTCATCTGC
Organism: Acinetobacter sp. FY683; assembly: GCF_059515885.1. Lineage (NCBI taxonomy): Bacteria > Pseudomonadati > Pseudomonadota > Gammaproteobacteria > Moraxellales > Moraxellaceae > Acinetobacter > Acinetobacter sp. FY683. The sequence goes on from NZ_JCAKNA010000028.1 coordinate 8,587, forward strand.
CTTTTTCTTTTCTTCCGCTTTACGCTTTTCTTCGGCTTTCAGCTTTTCATTGGCTTTTTGTTTTGCTTCAGCTTCAGCTTTTTTCTTTGCTTCAGCTTCACGTGCTAATTCAATTTTTTTCTGTTTTTCAGCATCTTGCTTTTCTTGCTCAGCTTTTAACTGAGTTGCCTTCTGCTGATCTAACTTTTTTTGTGCTGCCAACTTTTCTTCAGCCAAGCGCTTTTGTTTGGCTTTTTCATCTTCAATTAGTTCTGGTGGAATATTATCAGAGCTTTGGTTTGCACCTGTACGACGTGCATTCATTGCCGCATACTCTTCTGCTGCTTTACGGGCAGCTTCTGCTTCTGCTTGTTGCTGTGTTGCTAAGAATTCAGCTGCTCGTGCTTCTTGCTCAGCCACCGCTTTTTCACGCGAACGCTTTTGTTCTTCAAGCAAGCGTTTTTCTGTTTCAACATCCACAGTTAAAGGCTGAAGTTGAACCATTTCACCTTCAGTATTTTTATCGTGTTGTTGAGCAAGCTCAATTTGTTCGGGCGCATTCACATTATTTTGATGTATTTCTTCTTTACCCTTAAGAAGCAAGGCTGCCAACAAAACACCGCCACCTAATAAAACAACACCGCCCATCCAGCGCTGTTTGTTATTCATTGACATTCTTCCAAATACTCCCATACGGCTTCTAATGTGTGAAATGAACCACACACTAAGATCAGCTGATTATTCTTTGATTCATTAATAGCTGATTGAAACGCCAACTTAACACTTTCAAAGTGTTCTACATTTTGTCCTACGAGTGCTTCATCCAGTTGATATATTTCTGCTGCACGAGGCACTATTAATGGTGCAATTTTCCACATTAATACAGTATCTTTCAACAACTGTGCAACAGAATTTATGTCTTTATCTGTCAACATTGAAAAAACACTGACAACTTCTGTAAATTGTTTATTGTAATTTAAATAGTTTTTTAATTGTTTTAATAAGAATTCAACGCCATGCGGATTGTGTCCTGCATCAAAAATCACAGTTTTTCCTGCAATTTCTCTAATTTCAAAACGCCCTTGTAACTGAGCATCTGTAATACCTTGAGCGATTGCATTTTGTGAAATTTTCAAACCACTCACTAAAATTGCAGCAACCGCTGTTGATATATTTTCTAAAGCTAAACGCCCTGTAGGTAACTGCAATGTTGTACCTGAAGATGCAAAAAACCAAGATTGTCCATTTTCAGCAAAGCGATAAAAATAATCACGATTCACTGCCGACAAATTGGCATTGCATTCATTTACTTTATCTAATATTGCCTGTGGAATGTCTTGTAAACCACCAAAAACAACTGGAATATTCGGACGAATAATTCCTGCTTTTTCAAAAGCAATTTTTTCAACGGTATCGCCTAACCAATCGGTATGATCTAAACCAATATTAGTGATTACCGCGACATTGAGGTCAACAACATTTACAACATCTAAACGCCCACCCAACCCCACTTCTAATACCCAAGCATCACATTGTTGATCTTTAAAAATCACAAATGCGGCGAGTGTTGTAGCCTCAAAGAAAGAAAGCGAAAGATTACATTCACGACGTGCAACATCAACTTTCACAAAAGCATTAACTAAGGTTTGATCATCCACTTCTAAACCAGAAAGTTTTACACGTTCATTAAATCGATAAATATGTGGAGATTGGTATAGCCCAACATTGTAACCTTGTGCTTTTAAAATTGCCGCCAAAGTTGTTGTTGTTGAGCCTTTACCGTTTGTACCTGCAACAGTAAAAACTTTTGCATTGGGCCGTGTAACACCAAGCTTTTCAGCAACAGGGATAACACGTTCTAAACCTAAATCAATCCCCGTAACGTGAACATGGCTCCAATAATCGAGCCATGTGTTTAGAGAGTCTGTTGCAAGTGGTGCTGTGTTCAAGGCAAATTCATCAATTTCGTCACAATGCGATATACAGTATCACGTAATGCATGACGATGAACAATTTGATCGACTACACCATGATCAAGTAAATATTCAGCACGTTGGAATGGTTCTTCCAATTTTTCACGTACAGTTTGTTCAATAACACGTTTACCAGCAAAACCGATCATCGCTTTTGGTTCAGCAAGATGAACATCACCTAGCATTGCCAATGATGCTGTTACACCACCATATACAGGGTGTGTTAAAACTACGATATATGGCAAACCTGCTTCTTTCATGCGTTGAATTGCAGCAGATGTACGCGCCATTTGCATAAGAGACAACATGCCCTCTTGCATACGCGCACCGCCTGAAGCAGCAAAGCAGATTAACGGTTGTTTTGTAGCAATTGCACGTTCAGCAGCTTGTACAAAACGATCGCCTACAACAGTACCCATTGAACCGCCCATAAAGTCGAATTCAAAAGCACATGCAATCATAGGTACATTTTTTAAAGTACCTTGCATGACAACAAGTGCTTCTGTTTCACCTGTTTTAGCTTGAGCTTCAGACATACGATCTGGATAAGGTTTACTGTCAATAAATTTCAGTGGATCTTTTGCTTTAAATTCTTGACCTAGTTCGCTATTTACTTGATCAAAGAACCACGTTAAACGTTCACGCGCTTTCATACGTAAATGTTCATCACACTGTGGACAAACATAAGCATTGAAAGACATAGCTGTACGTGTCACCAAAGCATGACATTCAGAACACTCAATGGTGGGTTCTGTAAATGTAGATTTATAGACTTGCTGTTCATCTGGAACATGAATACTTGGAACAGCACGATCTGTCCACGGCGTAGTAGGGCTAAGAATCTTCCCTGTTTTCACTTCTTGACTCATACTAACTCATCGAGCGCAGCTCGAAGCTCCTTAACTTTATTAACCGTTTCTATAGCGGCTTGTTCTGGTGTTAAGTTCGCAAACTGTTTTACAAAAGCACTTCCAACGATTACAGCATCTGCCACACCACCCATTGCTTTTGCAGAGGTAGCATCGCTAATACCAAAACCAACACCAACTGGAATATTTGTTTCAGCTTTAATTTTCTGGATACGAGCAGCTGCTTCAGAAACATCTAATGTTGCAGCACCTGTCACCCCTTTCAAAGATACATAGTAGATAAAACCACTTGCCTGTTTCACAACGTGTTTAATACGTTGATCTGTAGATGTCGGTGCTAATAAGAAAATTTGATCCATATCAAATTTTTTCAAAACAACATCTAAATCGTGTGCTTCTTCTGGCGGTAAATCCACAAGTAGAACACCATCTACACCACATTCACTGGCATAAGACACAAACTTTTCATAACCAATTACTTCAACAGGATTCAAATATCCCATTAATACAACAGGTGTTTCTGTATCTTTTTGACGAAACTCTTTTACCATATTCAAAGCATCTAAGGTATTTGTTCCACCTGCCAATGCGCGTTCTGCCGCAAGAGCAATAACTGGACCATCTGCCATAGGGTCTGAAAATGGAAGACCGAGTTCAATCACATCTACCCCTGCTTCAACCATATTATGCAATAACGGAACGGTTACTTGCGGTTGAGGGTCACCTGCCATGACATACGAAACTAAAGCCTTACGCTGTTGAGATTTAAGCTGTGCAAATCGAGTGGCTAAACGTGACATAGGGTTGTACTTTCCTTGAATTATTTAAAACTGAGGAGTTGCTTTTGTAGAAATACAAGACAATGCATTGTAACGCTATTTTTTACTCAATGAATAGCTCTCAATTCTTGCTTTTGATATTCCATTTGCAAATCTTCTTGATCAGAACAATCCGAAAGATATATTTACCAATATTTCGTTTTTTTACACAATGATCAAAGATGCCTATTTTTAGCTTTTCTAAATTTTCCAATATTTTAGATAAACTTAGATTTATTTTAAAATATTGATAAAAATAAATTGCTTAGCATTTACATTTAAAAATTACTGAAATAGCAAAACCTGCATTATACTAAGCACATTCTTATTTTTTTTATCTCCTATGACCTCCCACCACTCTACAAAAGTGCATGCTCGTGCCATCGCACTACTCCCTCTTATTATTTTTTTATCGCTATTTTTAGGCAGTGGGGTTTATCACTCAATCATTGGCACAGAGCTCGCTTTTTATCAAATTAAAGCGCCTGTAGCGGCTATTCCTGCAATTATTGTGGCAGTTTTATTGTATCGAGATAAGCTTAATGTCGGCATTGAAGAATTTTTAAAAGGTGCAAGCCATCCAAATTTAATTCTCATGTTTATGGTGTTTATGCTTGCTGGTGCATTTGCAAGTACAAGTAGTGCTATTGGTAGCGTAGATGCAACTGTACAACTGGGTTTATCTATTATTCCTCCTTCATTTGTACTACCAATGCTGTTTCTAATTTCTGCATTTATTGCGACAGCAATGGGTACATCTATGGGAACTATTGCAGCCTGTGCACCTATTGCCTTTGGTTTCTCTCAAGCAACAGAGATCGCACCTGTTTTAGCTATTGGTGCGGTTGTTGGTGGCTCTATGTTTGGCGATAACTTATCAATGATTTCTGATACAACCATTGCTGCAACAAATAGCCTGAAAGTTCAACTTAGAGATAAATTCAGAGTCAATGTTTGGATTGCTGTTCCTGCTGCAATCATTACTATTTTCATTTATGTAATGTTAAGTCATAGCGCACAAGACATTCATTATAAAACTTATGATCTGTGGCTCGTTTTACCTTATATCACTGTTTTTGTTTTAGCTTTTACACGATTACATGTATTGGCAGTATTAACTATTGGGGTCATTTTATCTGGCATTATTGGCTTAGCTAATTCATCCAATTTTGACTTTTTACAGTTCAATAATGCCATTTATGGTGGCTTCGTGGGCATGTTTGAAGTCGCTTTACTTTCAATGTTTTTAGGTGGTTTATCTGCCATTATGCAAAAAGAAGGTGGTTTAGAATGGCTTATTCAACGTATTTATAAAATCACTCGACTATTTAATGTTGGTAAACAGCGTGCTGGTGAAATTGGAATTAGTCTTCTTGTTGTTTGCTCTAACTTATTTGTAGCTAACAATACTGTTGCCATTATCCTGTCTGGCAATATGACTAGAGAAATAGCTAAAGAATACAATGTAGATCCGAAACGTGCCGCAGCTTTACTTGATATTTTTTCTTGCATTACTCAAGGCTTAATTCCTTATGGAGCACAGCTTTTATTGGCTTGCTCAATTGCCCAAATTTCTCCAGTAGAACTTATAGGCAGTATTTATTACTGTTGGGTACTTGCCATCTTTGCACTCTTATCCATTATTTTACGTTTTCCAAAACTTAAACAAATATAAATTTTAGGCGGTCTTTATGACCGCTTTTTTATATCTATTATTCCATCAAAGCTTTGTAATATTGAATCAGCCATCCATTTACAACAACCTAACGAATAGTTTTTATTCAATAACTGATATTTTAAGTTTATGATATACCCCTTTAAAAGTTGAGCTTCTAGCTTAACCCACCCAATTTATATTAAAGCGTGCTGTTTATGCCTTTTAAAACAAAACTACATAGCTACGGATATTTTATTGCAATAAATGCCATTATTGCGATGTTAATTTCTTGCAGATACTTTTCAGTCATGCCAGAGATTCCTACAGATACTCTAGGCTTTAGCTTTTTAGTCTCAAGTATTATTTCCCACATGGCAACAATGACCGCTTTAGTTGGTCTAATTCTTATTCCCTTTTTACTCTTACCGAATATTCCACGTCGTTTGATCATTTCAGGAATAAGTGCATTTACGCTTATTGTCTTATTTATAGATACGATTGTTTTCTCTCAATATCGCTTTCATATCAGTATGGTGATGCTTGAATTAGTGATGTCTGGGCAGGTTGTAAGCTTCCCGTTATCAACATGGTTCATGACCATTTTTAGCATATTAGCGTTATGGGCTTTGCAATATGTTCTTATGGTTAAGTTAGAAAATAAAATCCCTCTCCCACAATGGAAGCTAGGTAAAAAGTTTGTTTGGGTCACTTTTATCACGCTATTAATTTCTCACGGTATTCACGTTTGGGCTGCTGCAAATGTCTATCAACCTGTAACCATGACCAAAAAATATTTACCACTATTCCAGCCATCTTCCTCAACGGCAACAATGCGTAAAATGGGTTGGATTGATGAAGAGGCAATCAAAAAACAACAAGAAATGACAATCAACAGTAATAGTGATTTAAATTATCCATTACAACCTATTCAAACCCAAACTGTAAGTAAACCTATCAACATTGTTTTTATTGTTGTGGATTCTTGGCGCGCAGATACCTTCAATGCTGAAACCAGTCCAAATATGTGGGCATATGCACAGAAGGGGAAAATTTTAAACAACCATATTTCCTCTGGTAATGCGACACGTACAGGTATTTTTGGTTTGTTCTACGGTATTCCAGGTACATATTGGCAAAGTGTTTTATCAAATCGTAAAACCCCAGTATTCATAGATCGCTTACAAGCAATGGATTACCAATTAGGTATTTTTGCAGCGGCTAAACTTACCAATCCAGAGTTTGACAGAACTATTTTCGCCAAAGTTCCCAACTTACGTATTAGTTCAGTTGGAAGTTCGCCAGATGGTTTAGATGTTGGCTTAACTCAAGACTGGTTAACATGGTTCGACAATCGTAATAAAAATAAACCAACTTTCTCATTCTTATTTTACGATTCGCCACATGGATATGCTTTCCCTAAAGATTATCCTCATCAATTTAAGCCTATGCTTGAAGAAGTCAATTATCTTAAATTAAGCAATGATACAGATCGCTCACTCATGATGAATCGCTATAAAACAAGCGTACATTATGTAGATAGCTTAATTAAACAAGTACTTGATAAAATTAAAGCTTCAGGTGAAGAAGATAATACTCTTGTTATTATTACAGGTGACCATGGTCAAGAAGTAAATGACAATATGGAAAACTTCTGGGGGCATAACGGCAACTTTACAGACCCTCAAGTTAAAGTACCTTTTGCCATAATTGGTCCTAAAATCAATGACTCTGAACTCACAAAATTAGATTCAAAAATGTTTACTAGTCATCATGATGTTGTACCAACATTAATGAAAAACTATTTAGGTGTCACCAACAACATCAAAGATTATTCGACTGGTGAAGACCTCATGGGCACAGAGATAAAACGTGATTGGATTCTTTCTTCAAGTTATAGCCGCTACGCAGTCATTACTGAAAAAGACATTCTAGAGGTGGGTGCTGTTGGTCAATATGATTTCTTAAATAAGTCAAATAAACCAATCAAAGATCAGCAATTTAATGGTCAATATTTACAAAGTGCTTTAGAACAAATGAGTCGCTTTAATAAATAGACTCATTTAGAGATCTTATGGTAATAAAAAAGGCTTCTTAGGAAGCCTTTTTTTACTCACTTAAATTTACAATGCGATCACCACTTTGCGTAATGCTGTTCGAGCAAACCATATTCATTACTCAAAACAACCTCTTGATCATCTTGTAAAATTGTTCCACTTATTTTTGCTTGCCACTGACTAAATTGGCTTCCAACTAATCTTAAATTTAAATTCTCATAACGACGCCACCCTGTTGTGACAGTCAAATTTAAAGACTCATCGAGTGATTGAATAGCCCATTGCGTATCTGAAATTTGCTGAAATAAAACATCCAACAAGGCATATAACTTACCATTTACCCATAAGCTATTTTCATTACCAAAGCTTTCATTTACACCAGAAGCTAAATTAATTCCTATACGATGATTCTGATTATCCCAAAAATTACACGACAACCAAAACCATGCCGTTTCTGGTCTTAAAAAACCACATGTATCATCTAAAGCCGCAAAAGTTCGCTCATTAAATTGAATCGTTTGACCTTTTTTATTAATAAAAAAACCTTCACAACCCAAAGTTGTCAATTTTTGTGTATATGTCCAACCATTAATTCCATTTGGACTACATAAACTTAAAGGAGTTGTACCCGCACAAAAGGTTCTCATGCTCAATAATATTTCGCCATGCTTTGTAACCGTAATATAACGTGCACCATTTGCATGCTGCATTTCAATTTGATACGGGCTATTTGTAAAATGGCTGTGATTAAATAAGGGTTGCTCATCAACTCGAGTATTTCGAGCAAATGGTGTAATCGCATTCCACTCTAGAACATCATCTAATACATGATCATAAATATAAAAAAAACCATGCCCTGCCCAGCCAATATCTACTACAGCAACACCAAGACTATAATGTTCATGCTGAATGGAGCAAAATTTAAATTTTTTATACTTTAAATGCTTTCTCCACCCAGTTAAGGACTTTCCGTAAGGTGTTTTATAATCATATTTACTCACATCTATGCTTGATGGTAGTTCTAAAAAGCGACCATATCGAGGCTGTCCATTCGATTGAATCAAATCCATTTTTTATAATTCCTACCATGTGCATGCTTTGTTATTTATAAGCAGAAATTTACAATAACAAAGGATAAGCTAAGATTTAAAATCTTATGTACAACTTGAAATATTTTCTAATATTTTTTATCTATCAGAGTGATTCAGAATTCACCATTAAATAATCATTTTGCCAAATATTTGCATTAAAAGCCCCTTCCACAAGCTGAATATAGCACCCATGAACATGATCAATGGCAATACAATCATCTACATCTAAAATACGGTCTGTATGTTTTTTCTGCCAATGGCTCGCATATTGAGTTTTTGCTTGAGCTTTTGCTTCTACTGCATTTTCAGCAACAATCAATACATAACGATGAAGCTCACCAAACTCTTTTTCATCGTATCCACCTAAGTTAATTAACCATAATTTTGGATCGGTTAGTTTGGGATGTGCTTGGCTAAATTGAATTTTGTAAGATTTTCCTAAATGCTCTACACCATTTATTTTTGCCCATGCATCAATATGTAAGCCATTTTTTTCACCAAACCATGCATCACGTAATTGATCATAAGTTTCTTCCAATGTTTCACCTACCGTCAAAACAACATCATGAACCTCAATATTTGCACGTACATGACGACCACCGAGCATGGTAATAAATAGGCTTGGCATAAAAAATCCGTTGGCTTTAGGCTAGGTACTTCATCATACGCCAATGTGAGTTTGCTCACTATTGAAAATATTGAGTAACTCTTATTGTTCTTTGTTATAGATTATTAAAACCCATTTAAACAATAATCCTCTCCAATCCCTCCTTTAAAAACAGAGGGGAACTTTTATGGCATATTAAAAAATCGCATCCAATTGCTTGAATACGATTTCTAATCCTCCCCCCCATTTCTAAGGAGGGCTATTCCCTCTTTACTAAAGAGGGTTAGGGAGATTCTTTACATCTCAACCATTTCCACACCATCAATACGTGCAACAGTCATCAAGTCTTTATCACCACGACCTGAAACAGTCGCAATAATAATTTGATCTTTAGACATAGTTGGAGCAAGTTTTGTCACGTATGCCATAGCATGAGAACTTTCTAATGCAGGAATAATCCCTTCAATTTTCGTTAAATCACGGAAACCTTGAAGTGCTTCTTGGTCATTAATTGGCACATATTCCACACGATTCATATCTTTTAAGAAACTGTGCTCTGGTCCAACACCTGGATAATCCAAACCTGCTGAAATTGAATGTGTTTCAATAATTTGACCTTGTTCATCAGACATCAAATACGTACGATTGCCATGAAGCACACCCACATGACCTGCGTTTAGCGGTGCAGAGTGTTTACCTGTTTCAATGCCGTAGCCTGCTGCTTCAACACCATACATTTTTACATCTTGATCATTCAAGAAAGGATAGAACAAGCCCATTGCATTTGAACCACCACCTACACATGCTACTAATGCATCTGGTAAGCGACCTGCTTGTTCTTGAATTTGACGACGTGCTTCACGACCAATAATCGATTGGAAATCACGAACCAATTGCGGATATGGATGTGGCCCTGCCACGGTACCAATCACATAGTAAGTTGAATCTACATTGGTAACCCAATCACGCATTGCTTCGTTCATGGCATCTTTCAATGTTTTAGAGCCACTTTCTACAGGTATAACAGTCGCACCAAGCAAACGCATACGATATACGTTCATTGCTTGACGTTTTACATCTTCTGCACCCATAAATACAACGCATTCAAGACCTAAACGGGCTGCAATTGTTGCTGTTGCAACACCATGCTGACCTGCGCCTGTCTCAGCAATAATACGTTTTTTTCCTGAAAGTTTTGCAAGAAGTGCCTGACCAATCGTGTTATTTACTTTGTGAGAACCTGTATGGTTTAGATCTTCACGTTTCAAATAAATTTGTGCACCACCTAACTCTTTCGACCATCGTTCTGCATGATATAAAGGACTAGGACGCCCTACATAAAATGCTAAATCGCGGTCGAATTCTGCCAAAAACTGCTCGTCATTTTTCATGCGGAAATAGAGTTTTTCTAAATCTTCTAATGCCGCCATAAGCGTTTCTGACACAAAACGTCCGCCATGGATACCAAAATGCCCACGTTCATCTGGGTATTGGGTATAGTCAATCACTGGGTTGTTGTGATTAGTACTTTGCTGATCCACGATGGACTCCTTGCATAAATCGTTCAATGAGTTGTTGGTCTTTTATACCTTTTGCGGATTCAACGCCTCCGCTGACATCTACGGCGTATGCCTTGGTCGTCTTTATAGCGTCTTCAATATTTTCAGGCTTTAAACCGCCTGCCAATATCAGGGGTATATCGAGTTGTGGAAATTGAGACCAATCGAAAGAATGTCCCGTTCCACCTTTTAATTCTGGATGCCATGCATCTAAAAGCATTGCGCTTGCACCTGCTTTTTGAAATTGCAGGATACTCGTAACAACATCAGTATCAGGTTTAACTTGAATGGCTTTGTACCAGCGTCTGCCTGTAACTTGAGCAATGCGTTGGCATTGTTCTGGTGTTTCATCTCCATGAAACTGTATAACATCTAATGATACGCTTTGCAGTGTTTTTAATATTTCTTCTTCAGATGCATTTACAAATAATCCAACTGTTTGCACATAAGCAGGTACATGTTTAACAAGTTGTTCTGCTTGTTCAATGCTGACATGTCTTGGACTTGGTGGAAAAAATACAAAACCAATAGCGTCTGCACCTGACTTTACAACAGATGTAACATCTTCAGCGCGAGTAATTCCACAAATTTTTACACGGGTACGCATTTTTATTGCTCTCGCTGCGCCACATTTATAGCCCATCTATAAATATAAAGGCGAATCATTGTAATGCAATTTTTCTACCTTGCGTAAAGTTCATACGCAATATTATTGACGAAGATTGTTTATTTCACATGCTAACTTTATACTTTGCACAAATGCAATAAGTCTTAGCCATCGCTATAGGGAAGTTGGTGCAAATCCAACACTGCCCCCGCAACGGTAAAATGAAAAGCTTATCTTTATAAATTGAAAAATTTACGCCACTGCAATTTTTTGTGGGAAGGTGGGTAAGTAGATCGAATTTTCGATCACGTTTAAGTCCGGATACCAGCTTATTGCGCCCTTAACTCAATCATTCACGGGGGGTGAATGTATGGAGCTCAAAAAGCATGTCTACCTTTTTTCAACCTACTGCCCTTGTAGGTGCTATCGCTATTGCAATGGGTTTTTCAACAATCACATCTGCTGCAGAAAATGTCTCAACACAATCTACTAGAAATACCTCTTTAGAACCCTTAGTCGTTACAGCAACATTAACTGAAGATAAAATTGAAGATGTTCCTGCTCGCATTTCTGTCATTGATCAAAAGATCCTTCAGCAATCACCAATCACATCTCTACCTGAATTATTAAAACGTGAAGCGGCTGCAAATATTGTTCAATCAGGTGGCTACGGACAACAATCCTCTATTTTCCTACGTGGTACGAATTCAACCCAAACGCTTATTCTTCAAGATGGTGTTCGCTTAAATACAGCATCTGCAGGTTCCGCATCTCTTCCATTTTTAGATACAACAAATATTAAACAAATTGAAATATTAAAAGGTCCTGCTTCTGTTTTATATGGAACAGATGCTATTGGGGGAGTTGTACAACTCATTACACAAACACCTGAAAAAACAGAAGCATTTGTTACAGGTCAATATGGTGAAAACAATACCTACAAAGCTATTGTTGGTGCAGATCTTTTTGATGATGGCTTTTATGCTCAAATTCGTGGCCAAAATCTAGCAACAGATGGTACACCAGTTACCGATGCTGTAAATGCTGAAGATGCAGGTTTTCACCAAAAAGGATTTGGTACTAAAGTTGGAGTAAAAAAAGAAAACTATTCCCTCTCTTTAGACTATGATCAGAATCAAGGTGTAAATGAGTACAGTTCCTCAAATACGTTAAAAAGCCAAGATTTTAAAAATGAAATGCTCAATCTGAAAGGTCAAGTGAATTTAAATGAACAGCTTGAACTAAGTGCTCGTTTATCTCAATTCAAAGATGACCTTGATCAAAATCAATCAGTAGATTTCATTCATAGTAAAACTCAAGAAGCAGAAGTACACACCAAATGGCAATTTTCACCTGCTCAAAATCTAATTTTTGGTGTTGCTCATCAAAAAGTTACAGGCGATATTATTTCTTATGGTGCTGGCTATAATGAATCTGTCAATTCCACAGGTTATTTTGTACAACATCAATATGATCAAGATGGAATTCACACCCAGCTTGGTCTTCGCGTAGAAGATAATCAGAAATATGGAACCAATACCGTTGCTCAAGCCGCTATTCGTTATCAAATACTTCCTTTAACCAGTATTTATACTAATATCGGTAGTGCATTTAGAGCTCCAAACTTAAATGAACTTTATTCTTCTTCGAGTGGCAATCCAAACCTAGATCCTGAAAAAAGCACATCTTATGAAATTGGTTTAGATCAAAAACTAAATTATGGTTTCAGCACTGGTCTCTCTTTATACCAAACAGATGTAAAAGATCTCATTAACTCTAAACAGATTGCACCATCCACCTATCTAAATCAAAATATTAAAAAAGCTAAATTTAAAGGCGCCGAAAGTTATCTTAACTGGGAAAATGATCAACTTTTCGCTAAATTAGCCTATAACTATGTCAAAGCAACAGATGAAACTGAAGCGAAATCTACAGAATTAACTCGTCGCCCTAGACAAAGTTTTACACTAACTGCTGGATTGCAAAATGAAATCTATGGTCTAAGCGGAACATTATCATCTAAATCAAGTGCTCAAGATTATCAACGTGAAAATCCTGGTTATGTAACAATTGACTTAAATGCTTATTGGAATATCAATCCAAACGTAAAAGTATTTACCAATATTGAAAATGTCGGTGACGTAAAATACAAAACCGCATCTAATGGAAATGGTGTTTATTACATCAACGGTGGTCGTGTAGCTTCTGTAGGTGTAACTTTCAAATACTAATTTCATCAACCTATAACTAAATACTTTTGAGGATAATGTCACAGCTGTGGCATTATCCTTTTTAACTAGAGATATCTGAATATTAAGGAAATAACATGGGACACCGTTTAAGTAAAATTTATACCCGCACAGGTGATTCAGGAACAACAGGACTTGGCGATGGTTCACGCGTTTCCAAAGATGATCTACGTATTGAAGCACTTGGCGATGTAGACGAGCTCAACTCAAGTATTGGGGTTTTACGCTCACAAATTGCAATAAGCGCAATTGAAGATAAAGCCACTTGGGATAAATCATTAAGCCTTATTCAACATTGGCTTTTTGACTTAGGTGGAGAAGTTTGTATTCCAAACTTCAACTTAGTTCAGCCTATTGCAATTGAATATTTAGAAAATGAAATTGACCGTTTAAATGAAGACTTACCCATGTTAAAAGACTTCATATTGCCTTCAGGTTCATTAGCTTGTAGCTTTGCACACCAAGCACGCGCTGTTTGCCGTCGTGCAGAGCGCAGATTAATGTCCGTTCATGCTCGTGATCAAAATATTCAAGCACCTTCTTTACAACTATTGAACCGCTTATCAGATTGGTTATTTGTAGCATCTCGTGCTTTACAGCGTGCAGAAGGTGGCTCCGAAGTGCTCTGGCAAAAAAATATTAACGAAACAATTTAAGCGTATAATTAACTTAAAGGCTTTAAGAAGAAACCCTATGCGAATTATTGGACATCGTGGCGCACGTGGTGAGGCACCAGAAAATACACTTGGTGGATTTCAATATATTCAAGACTTAGGTATTCGTGCTGTCGAATTTGATGTTCGACAACTTAAAGATGATGCTCTCATCATCATGCATGATGACCAAATGATTCGTACAACGGGGCAAGACAAATCACTCTATGAATGTACATCGAGTGATTTGTGCAACTATGATCAATCTCACACATGGGATGCTTGGGGAAATTTTGAAATTACACCTCTACTCGATCATACTCTAAAAATTATTCATAACTTTGATCATATTGAAGTTGAAGTAAAAGCCGTTAGTTCAGCTTACGATGCAAACAAGCTTGTAGAAACATTACAAAAACACTTAAATGGTTATGAAAATTCTGCCGTTATTACGAGCTTCGATACTAAAATTCATCAAGCACTCAACCAACAAAACTCTTCTTTTCGACATGGTTTATTGATTGAAAATGACATTCAACATCGTGCAATTGATCAAGCATTAGCACTTGGATGTTGCCAAATTGGATGGATGAATGAACTTGCTACAGATGAAATAATTACTGCGACACAAGCTGCCAATTTAGCGATTAGCGTATGGACAGTAAATGATGTAAAACGCGCTCAAGAATTACGTCACTTAGGCATTAATGGATTGATCACTGATTTTCCTAAAGAAATGCAAAAAGCTCTACGCTCTACAACTTAATCATTTTCACTATCTCCTTTATTTCCAAGTATTTCCATTGGTTTTTAAAATCAAACTATTCCGTTAAGATAGGTTTTTAAGCTTCTGTAAAAGCTATTATTGGGGTGATTTGTTTTGTATCAATTTAACACAATACAACTGTACAATAATGATAGTGCATCTTTTAAAAAGCATGCTAAGATGCTAAGAATTACAGCTTAATTTTATACAAGCTAAAGCTACATTTTATAACCTGCAAAGGTTCTAGGAGTACTGTTGGAGATGAATGCTCCCCTACCAAAAGCCCCAATCAACTGGATTGCAGTTTTTGCATTGGTGTTTTTACCTATTGTTGCGATAATCGCTATTCCACTTTACGCATATCATCATGATTTCAGCGTAAGTGCGTGGGTAAGTATGTTTGTTTTACTAGGTGTCAGTAGTCTTGGTATTACTGCAGGCTATCACCGTCTATGGGCACATCGTGCTTATGAAGCAACATTGCCGTTAAAAATCATTTTAATGTTAATGGGTACTTTTGCTGTTCAAAACAGTATTTTGTTTTGGGCATCGGGTCACCGCACACATCATCGTCATGTAGATGATATCGACCAAGACCCATACTCAATTAATAATGGTTTTTGGTATGCACATATTGGTTGGATGCTTCGTAACTATCCAGCAGCTGAAGCTAACTATAAAAATGCTCCCGACTTATTAAAAGATAAAGTCGTAATGTTCCAAGACAAATACTATATTCCGTTAGTTATTACTGTTCATGCTGCTATTTTAATACCAATTGGTTTAGCAACTGGCGATATGTGGGGTGTATTGTTATTGGGCGGTTTAATGCGTCTAATCTTAAGTCATCATGTGACTTTCTTTATTAACTCTTTATGCCACATGTGGGGTTCACGTCCTTATACAGACGAAAATACTGCACGTGACAACTTTTGGTTAGCTATTGCAACTTGGGGTGAAGGCTATCATAACTACCATCACATCTTCCAATACGACTATCGTAATGGCGTGAAATGGTGGCAATATGACCCAACTAAATGGTTAATTTGGACTTGCTCTAAACTCGGTTTAGCTAAAAACTTACGTCGTATTCCTAGCTTTAACATTAAGAAAGCAGAGTTGGCAATGAAGTTTAAATATGCCGAACAAGACATTGCTATTTATGGTCTGAATGTCAGCGATGATATTGAATCTGTAAAAGCTAAAGTTGCTCAAGAATATGATGCTTTCACTCATACTTTAAATGATTGGGCAAAGTTAAAAGAGCAAGAAATCCAAGCGAAAAAAGCTGCTGTTGCGGAAAAAATTCACCAAATGGATGACAAACTTAAAGTCGAATTCCAATTGGTAGAACAGCGTCTTTCTCATCATCGTGCAACACTGAACTTACTTGTGCGTAATTTGAAAAAGAACCCAGCATCAAACTAATTCAATCAATGTTAAAAAGCCCCATTTATGGGGCTTTTTTTATAACCTGATAAAATCACCATCGCTAATTTTAACTGTTTATAACAAGAACGTTTCTAAGCTGACAGGTTTTATGTTTCAATAAATCATAATATGAATATAAAAGCTTTTTTATAAATGAAGATGAAGTTTGCTATATTAAAACAAGAAACTTTATAGATATTTGCCCCTATGCAATTTAGCTCACAATACCCATCTCTTAGCCCGAAACTTTATCATCAACAACAGCCTGCTCCTTTAAAAGGTGCTAAAGCAGGACATTTTAATGAAAATTTAGCCAATGAATTAAACTGGTCTGAAGATGATAAAAAATACTGGGTAGAAATTTGTAGTGGGCAAAAAACCTTTGCAGAATTTGAACCACTTGCCATGGTATATGCAGGTCACCAATTTGGACAATGGGCAGGTCAATTGGGAGATGGACGTGGTTTACTTATTGCACAAATCGTAAATCAGCATAACCAAACCATAGACTTACATTTAAAAGGTGCAGGTTCTACGCCCTACTCTCGTATGGGAGATGGACGTGCTGTTTTACGTTCGGTAATACGTGAATATTTAGCAGGTCATGCGTTAAATGCTTTAGGAATTCCCTCAAGTAATGCTGTAGGTTTTACGTCATCTGCTCAAGGTGTGCAACGTGAGAAACTAGAACTTGGGGCGATGATGCTCCGTACATCTGACAGCCATATTCGCCTTGGACATTTTGAATGGATTAATCAATATCAAGCAGATCTACTGCCTGAATTTACGCAAAAATGTATTGAATGGCATTATCCTGAATGTCTTGAGGCAGACCAACCGATTTTAGCCTTTGCCACAAAAGTCATTCAACGTACTGCCGTAATGATTTCACATTGGCAATTGGTAGGTTTTGCCCATGGTGTAATGAACACAGATAATCTAAACATTACAGGCTCAACTTTAGATTTTGGTCCTTATGGATTTATGGAGCGTTTTCGTCCAAATTGGATTAACAATCATAGCGATTACAAAGCACGTTATACCTATCAGCAGCAACCAAGTATTGGTCATTGGAATTTATGGACATGGCTTAATAATTTAGTTCCACTTTGTCCACAAAATATTGATAAAGAACAATGGAAAAATGAGTTTGCTAAATGCTTAGAACACTTCGAGCCAACTTTCTTAGATCATTACAAACATGGTTTAAATCAAAAAATGGGCTTGCCAAGTTTTCATAAAGATAGCTTTGATTGTGCAATGGCTTTCTTGCGAATTTTGCAGAGTGAACAACTTGATTACACACAAAGTTTTATTCGTCTACAAAACAAAGAATTTGAAGCTTTAAAAGATGATTGTTTGGATAGATTTGCTTTTGAAAACTTTTTAATCCAATACGAAGCTATTCGAAATGGACAAGATTTAGATGAACTTGATACCCAAATGAGAAAAGCTAATCCACGTTATATTTTACGCAATCACATGGCTCAAAAAGCGATTGAACATGCTGAACGTAATGATTTTTCTGAAGTAGATCGTTTATTTAATTTATTAAGTCAGCCATTTACTCAGCAAACTGACCTAGAAAAACCTGAAGATTTAGCCCCGCTTCCAAGTGACGTACCTGAAGTTATGGTGAGCTGTTCGTCTTAATTCATATTGACTCACAAATAGCTTGTGGATAATTTAATCATTATCCACAAGCGTACTTAAAATAAATCACTATTTCTCAATCAAACAAACCTTATTTTCACTATTATTTTAATTTTTCAAAGTGGGCTTATTCTCGTGCTTATTGTGCATCAACCATACGGCTCGTTTATATCTAGCAATTCCAATATAAATTCTACTCTTAAAACCCTCCTGCAAGATAAAGTTCTCAATATCCCCTTATTTCGTAAGCGTCCGCTGAATCCCACTTTTTCTAACTCATTAATACCGCGATAGTGTCCACTAAATTTTAAGTGGACACCTATTTATGGATTTAAAGACAGTTATAGACAGCACACCAACGCTAAAAAAGCCTCGTCGAACCTTCACGGCTGAATTTAAACATCAACTTATTCAGCAATGCCAGCAGCCAGATACATCAGTGGCCAAGGTCGCAATGCAACATCAGATCAATGCCAATCTGTTGCATAAATGGATTCGTCAATCCAGATCAATACCCCCTGCATTAACAACCCCATCTAGTCCACAGACTGACTTTCTTCCGGTCATGCTTCACCCGACTCCAGCCAAACAAGACGCACCTCCGCTATCTGTTCCGGAGAAGAATACTGTCGCTCATATCAGAATTCCACTGCATCAGAAACAATGTTCTGCAAGAGATCAGGTGATCGAAATCGAATGGCCAGTGGAATCGGCCAAGGAGTTGCTGCTTTTACTTCAGGGCTTGATCAAATGATCCGTATCGATGAAATCTGGCTCTCTACCCAGCCGATGGACATGCGTGCGGGTATGGATACGGCTATGGCGCAGATCATGAAAGCCTTTGGCTACATTAAACCGCATTGTGCTTACCTGTTCTGTAATAAACGTGGCCATCGCATGAAAGTGCTGGTACATGATGGACTGGGCATCTGGCTGTGTGCCCGGCGGCTGGAACAGGGAAAATTCCACTGGGCGCAGGTTCACCAGGGTGAAAGCATGGCGATCAGTCCGGAACAGTTACAAGCACTGATCCAGGGTTTGCCCTGGCAGCGCATTGGACGACAGCAGGTGGTGACGATGCTTTAAACCAGGCTGGTCCATTCTGCTATTCTCCAAACGTTCTATTTCCTCTGCGTCATGACCTCAGGCATACTGCGGTCATGAATACGCTGCCAGACTTAAGCCAACTGACCCATGAACAACTGCTGGAATTTACCAGACAGTTGGCAATGCAGCATCAGTCTCTGGCACAATCAAATCAAGAATTAGAAAAATCAAACCAGCAATTGGATGCCAAAGTTCAACATCTTTCTATTCTCAATCAAAAATACGAGCATGAACTGGCGCTGTTTAAACAGCACAAATTCGGTAGTAAAAACGAACATCTCACCGCAAAACAAATCCATCTGTGGGATGAGGCGGTCGAAGAAGATATCACAGCAGTCGATCTGGAACTGGAGCGGCTGAATGCAGATAAAACCGATGCAGCGACACACAAAGCCAAAGCAAATAAACCTAAACGTCGACTGCTGCCCGATCATCTACACACCATTCGTATTGAGCATGAACCAACATCAACCCAATGTGCTTGTGGCTGCCAACTCCGTCGTATCGGCGAAGATATCAGTGAAAAACTGCATTTCAGACCGGCACAGTTCTATAAGGAACAGCATGTGCGTGGCAAATGGGTCTGTGATCAGTGTGACACCCTGACTCAGCAAGCGATGCCCGCCTATGTGATTGATAAAGGCATTGCTTCACCTGAACTGCTCAGCCATGTGCTGGTCTCGAAATACGCTGATCATTTGCCGCTGTACCGTCAGCGCCTGATCTATCAGCGGGCGGGCATTGATCTGTCCAGATCTACTTTATCTGACTGGATTGGTCGCTGCGGTGTGGAACTGGAACCTCTGGCCAATGCCTTAAAACAGGTGGTGCTGCAACAGCGGGTGCTGCATGCAGATGAAACACCAGTCACCATCATGCGGATGGGTGAGAATGATAAAAAACCGAAGAAAGGTTATGTCTGGGCCTATGCCACTACACAGTACAATCCAGTTCAAGCCGTGATCTATGACTTTCAGGATAGTCGTTCAGGTCAGCATGCAGAAGAGTTCCTGAATGGCTGGCAGGGCCATCTGGTCTGTGATGATTACAGCGGTTATAAAGCACGCTTTAAATCAGGCGATGTCATTGAGGTGGGCTGCATGGCACATGCACGTCGTAAATTTCATGAACTGCATGTGACCGGGAAAAGTCAGATCGCTGAACAGGCATTAGTGCTGATTCAGAAACTGTATGCGATAGAAGCAGAACTCAGGAAAAAGACCGATGGTACAGCAGAACAGCGCCGCGAATACCGACAACAGCATAGTCAACCGGTGATGCAACAACTGTATGAATGGCTCAACCAACATCAACTGACTGTGCCATCGAGTTCTCCAACCGCCAAGGCGATCAATTACACTCTGAAGCGTTGGCCAGCTTTAAGCCGCTATCTGGATGATGGCAATCTACCGATTTGCAATAACTGGGTGGAAAACCAGATGCGCCCCTGGGCGTTGGGACGTAAGAACTGGTTATTTGCAGGTTCGCTGCGCAGCGGTCAGCGAGCAGCCAATATTATGACATTAATCCAGTCAGCAAAGCTGAATGGGCTGGATCCGTATGCCTATTTAAGTGATGTGCTGAAAAGATTGCCGACACATAAAGTGACTCAGATTGAAGAATTGCTACCACACCGCTGGAAACCTGAACCGAATTAAAAAATAGGCATGGGGTTCAGCGGACGCTTAC